>NZ_CANPWG010000014.1 GCF_947581915.1 Candidatus Palauibacter scopulicola | reverse complement strand
GTAAGTAGTTACAAGATTTCCGGCCGGGATTCAGCTCCCATGTGATCCGCTGGACGTGCGGCGGCACTCGCTGGACCGCTTCGGGGAGGCCGCGATCCGCGCCGGGCGGCCGATCGTGACGGTCGAGGAGGCGCTGGTCCCGCTGTACATGCACCACCGCTACCAGGTGGACGCGGCCGCCTCGCTGCTCGGGGGGCTGGAGTACGTCTACGCCTTCCGCGGGGACGGGCGGACGCCGGTGCAGCGCGTCGCCGGCGGGGCGCAGCGGGCGGCGCTGGGCGCGCTGGCCCGGACGATGCGGCCGGCGGAGCTGGAGATTCCGGCGGGCGTACTTGAACTGCTGCCGCCCCGGCCACCGGGGTTCGGGCGCCACCGGGAGATGTTCCCCCGCTACACGGGGCCGGCCTTCGATGCCGTCACGCCCGCCGTGGTGGCGGCGGACCACACCGTGTCGCGCGTCCTCGAACCATCGCGGGCCGCGCGGCTCGTGCAGCAGCACGCGCTCGACCCGAGCCTGCCGGGCCTGAAGGAGGTGCTGACGACGCTGGTCGACGCCGTGCGCCCGGAGCCGAACGAGACGCCGTACCGGACAGAGCTCCGCCTGGCCGCGTTCCGCGTGGTCGTGGACCGGATCATGGCGCTCGCGGACCAGGCATCCATGCCGCACGTGCGCGCCATCGCGACGCGAAGCCTGACGGACATGCGGGCCGAGATGGCCGCGAACCCGCCGCCGGAGCGGGACGCCGCCTTCGCCGCGCTGGTCGACCGCGACATCGAGCGCTTCCTCGAGAAGCCCTCGGCGCCCTACGAGATGCCGGGGACGCCGAACGCCCCGCCGGGCGCGCCGATCGGGGAGCCCGCGCTGGACTGGTTGGCGCGCGACGCCTGGACCGCCGCCGGCCCCGCCGGCTGGGCAGCCCAGTGGCTCGGGACTGCGCCCGCCTGTTCGGCCGACCGGGAGAACTTCTGACTGGAACGTTCCCGCGGGAACGCCGACCGCGGGTCAGCGCGGGTTCTGGATCGCCTGGATCGCCTCCAGAACCTGCTGCTGATTCGCTCGCATATCCGCGCGGAGGTCGCTGACCGCTCCGGTCACGTCCGAACGAAGCCCGACGATTTGCGATGTCATGTCGGAGCGGAGGCCGCGAATCTCATCGCGAACTTCGCCGATCCCCGCGGTGAGCCGCTGATCGACTCGTTCTATCCGGGCCTCCACGTGCTTCAGATCGTTGTCCCGCAGCTGGTCAATCGCCGATTTCATGTCCGAGCGGACGCCGTCGATCGCCGATTTCATGTCCGAGCGGACGCCGTCGATCGCCGACTTCATGTCCGAGCGGACGCCGTCGATCGCCGACTTCATGTCTGAGCGGACGCTACGGATCTCCACCTTCATATCGGAGCGCACGCCGCCGATCTCGGCCTTCACGTCGGAGCGGATGCCGCCGATCTCGGCCTTCGTATCCGCACGTACGCCGGCGATCGCCGCCACCATGTCCGTCCGGACCGCACGCATCATCCGCCAGAGCACGAGAACGACGGTGGCGCCGGTGCCCACCACGGAGACGAGCGTGAGGACGGTGTCGCTCATCGTCGCGTTGGAGTCGGTTGAGTCAAACCTCACCTCCCTGGTTCAAGCTAGTGTGTTTGGGCCAGTTATCGGAAATGGCACCTGAGTCGGCTCTATGCCGTTCACGCCTCTGGAACTCAGGATACGGCGTGGTATGAACAGGCCATCAACCGGGGGGGACGTTCCCGCGGGAACGCGGTGAGGCTCAGCTGTAGCCGATTGCGAGGGCGATGACGAGTGCGATGGCGCCGAGCGCCATCAGCATGAGATAGCGCGGGATGACGAAGCGCAGCCACGACTCGTAGCGGACGCCGCTCGCGGCGAGGATCGCCATCAGCGCGCCGTTGGTGGGCGTGATCAGTTCGCAAAGCCCCGCCCCGTACTGGTAGGCGAGGATCGTGATCTGCCGCGAGAGCCCGAGCAGGTCCGAGAGCGGTACGAGGACCGGCAGCGTCAGCACGGCCTGCCCGCTCACGCTGGGCACGGCGAAGTGCAGCACGCCCTGCGCGGCCGACATGCCGATGGCCGAGAGCGCGAGCGGCAGGTCCGCGAGCGGGATGAACAGCCCGCGTACGATCGTGTCGATGATGCGGCCGTCCACCATGACCACGTAGATCGCGTGCGCGAAGCCGATGAGGAGCGCCGCGTACCCCATCGACCGGAACCCCTCCGCGTAGGCCCGCGCCGTCCCCGTGACGCCGAGCCGCCCGATGATCCCCACCACGACGCCCATGATGAAGAAGAGCGCCGACATCTGGTCGAAGTCCCACTTGAGCCAGACCAGCCCCCACACGAGGATGCCGAAAGTGGCGACGACGATGCCGAAGATGGTCCCGTCCCTCCATCCGAACGCGCCATCCGGTTCCGAGGCGTCCGCATCCTCCGGGGTCACGCGGGTGCGGGCCGCGTAGCGCATCGTCCACCAGATCCAGAGGCCGAGGGCGATGGCGAGGAACACGATCCGGTAAAGGCTGCCGGAGAGCGGCGGTACCTCCGCCACCTGCTGGGCGATCAGGACCTGAAACGGGTTGATGGGACTGAAGGCCGACCCCACGAAGGCGGAGCCGGCGCTGACCGCCACCCCCACCATCGGAGAGTAGCCGAGCCGCTTGGTGAGCAGCATGAGCGCCGGCACGAGGGGGATGATCTCCTCCTGCATGTTCTCGGTCACGCCACCCGCCGCGAAGGCGAGACAGACGACGGGGATCGCGAGGATCTCGCGGCCCTCGAGTCCCCGAACGAGCCCGGTCACGCCGCGCCGGAGCGCCCCCGTCGCATCGAACACGGCGAACGCCCCGCCGATGAGAAAAATCAGGAACACGACATCGGCGCGGTCCGCCATCCCCCGCGGGATCGCGACGATCGCCTCGAAGGCGCCGATCCGGTTGGTTTCCACCTCGTGGAAGGTCCCGGGCACCACCACGCTGCGCCCCGTCACCGGATCGTCCCGTCGCTCGTACTCCCCCGCCGGCAGCACGTACGACAGCGCCGCGGCCGCCAGGATCGCGACCGTGAGCAGCGTCAGCGGATGCGGAAACCGCAACTTCCGGAGCTGGGTCCTCACGCGCTTCCCCGTGCCTGTCGGGTGGACCTGCCGTCCCTTACCAGCGGCATGCCTCAGCAGTGATTGCGGTGCCGCTCGTACTCTGCAGGCGCAGGCGAACCACGAAGCTGACATCGAGGGCGTCGCGGGCGATCCCGTGGATCACCCCACCCGCCCCGAGATCGATCGGGGCCACCTCCTCGCCTCCAAACCGTGGGGCTGCGATTCGCGTCGAAGAGGAGACCTCGCCCCGGTAGCGGCCGCAGTTGTCGAACAGATCCCAAACGGGGCTCTCGTCCGGATCCTCTCGGTGCCGCAGCGCCCACAGCCAGCCCTCCGGCGACACTTCCAGGCTGGCGATCAGAGGCTCAAACTCCGAATCATCTGAATCGTCCGGCGGAGGCGACGGCGGGTTGCCAAGCTCCAGCGTGCGGACGGTGTCCCCCGCGAACGTGACCTCGTGGAAGCGATGGGCAGCCCGGTTCGCCGCCCAGACCGTTTCACCGTGCGTGAACGCCCACACCCGCCGCGGAATGGAGACTTTGATCGTTCCGCCGATCGTAATGTTGCCATCGCCGCTCGCTTGAGTCTGCGTCGTACTCGTGGAAACGCGGCTGTCGAGCAGAACGGAATCCCGTGGAAGAACCGGGTTGGGATGCTCGGGCGAAATGGGCACGCGCACGCCGTACGTGCGGCTGCGCGAGACCGTCTCGTCCCCGGACGTCGTGCGGTCGGTAACCCGCACCTGCTGATAGATGAAGCCCGACCCGTCGGCGGCGGCGATCGTGCCGCGACGCAGGCCATCCCGCATCGCGGTTCCGCTGATCGGCGTCCCGGGGCCGAAGGGTGCGCCGACTCTGGTGAGTTCGTTCCCCAGCGAATCGAAACTCAACTGCTGATAGCGGTCGGCGACCCAGAGCCGGTTCGGGGGCTGCCAGACGATTCGGTACTCGGCGGAGAAGCCGGAGTAGCGAAACTCGCCGGGTCCCTCCCCGTCGCGCGCCATGCTCCGCAGGTGCCGGCCCTCGCGGTCGAAGACGCGGACTTCCTTCGAACCGTAATCCAGCACGTAGATGTTGCCCCGCTCGTCCACGGCGACGTCGTGCACGTTCCCGAAGACCTCCGGCCCGGCGCCGTCGACCTCGCCGAGCCGGAGTTCCTCGACGAGGCGCCACTCGTCAGGCCCGCCGCCGCGCCCCGGTGCCGGGTTCCCCACGAGGATGCGCCCGCCCTCGAGGGTATCGACGGTCACCTCCTGCCGGGGTTGCGGCGGCACAGGGTGCGGCGACCCTGCTCCCTGCGCAGGCCCGGGCGTCAGGCCGAGCGCGAGGCCGATCGCGAGGGCGGCCCCCGCCGGACCGGAGGCCCGAAGAAGCGCCCCGGGAAACAACCGTCGGCCTCTATCCACGCGAGCTGCCGCGATCGACGGAGCTGCCACGCCCGCCGGAACCGCCGCCGCGCTCGTTGGAGACGCCGCCTTCCTCGGAGACGGGCTTGCCGATGAGTTCGAGGCCGAGGTCACGGCCCTTCACGACGGCCGGGACGCCTTCCTCCATCCAGCGCGGGGCCGGGGCGTCGATCAGGTAGTGGTCGAAGAACTGCTGCATGCGGATCGCCCAGTCCTCCTGATTGGCCTGACGCCCGAGCCCGTGTCCCTCGCCGTTGTAGTTCAGCATGAACACCGGCAGCTCCAGCCGGCGCATGGCGACGAACATCTCGATCCCCTGGTACCACGGCACCGCGCCGTCCTCGTCGTTGTGGAGCATGAGGAGAGGCGTGCGGATCTTGTCGGCGAAGAAGACGGGCGAGTTGTGGATGTAGCGGTCGCGCTCGTCCCACAGCGTTCCGCCGATCCGGCTCTGCGTGCGCTCGTACTGGAACATGCGGCTCATCCCGCTCTGCCAGCGGATGCCGCCGTACGCGCTCGTCATGTTCGAGACTGGCGCGCCGGCCTCCGCGGCGGCGAAGACGTTCGTCTTCGTGATCATGTAGGCGATCTGGTAGCCCCCCCACGAGTGGCCCTGCACGCCAACCCGGTCCGGATCGATGAACCCCTGCGCGATGAGCGCCTGCACGCCGGGCACGACGGCGTCGAGCGCGCTCTCGCCCGGGTAGCCGATCTCGTACGGGATGTCGGGGACGAACACGACGTATCCGCGGCTCGCGTAGAAGGAGAAGCGGACCGAGGCCCGGTTCGGCAGGGGCGGCTGGTAGCTGTGCAGCCCGTCGGACATGCGCTCGTAGAAGTAGACCATGAGCGGATACTGCTGCGAGGGGTCGAAGCCGTCCGGCTTGATCAGGATGCCGTCGAGCGGCGTGCGGTCGTTCGACATCCAGTGGACGAGTTCGGCGCTCCCCCAGCGGTACTCCACCTGCTGCGGGTTCGCGTCGCTCACCTTGCGCGCGTTGCCGAAGTCGGCGTCGCCGACCCACAGGTCCGGGAATTCGACGAACGTCTGGCGCGTCCACACGTAGCGCTCGGCGTCCTCGGCCTTCGTCGGCGCCGCGTAGCGCACGTCGTCCATGACCAGTTCCTCGACCCGGCCCGCCGCGTCCGTCCGGCCGCGCGCGAACCCGGACGCCTTCGTGCCCATGTCGAACACCGAGAAGAGGACCTCGCCCTCCTCGATGCCCTCGCCCGCGCCGCCGCCGCCGAAGCCGAACCCGAAGAAGTTGCCGCCTCCGCCCTCGGCCACGCGCTGCACGCGGTAGCGGAGGTCGACCTCCCTTCCCTCCGTGAGACGCACGGCGGGCTCATCGCCGCCCGGGTCGACGCGCCACACGTCGTTGCGGTCGTACACGAGCATGGCGGCGTCCTCCTCGATCCACGTCGCGCCGCCGTAGGGGGGCGGTCCCTGCGGGTGGTCGTCGAGTTCGTTGTAGAAGGCGACCGGCAGACTTCCGGTCAGGCTGCGCGCGGGTCCGGAGCCGTCCATCGGCGCGGCCTTCCAGTCACGGTCCGACTCGTCCCACCAGTACGCGTACGTCCCGTCCGGCGAGAGGCTGGCGCCCCCGAAGCCGCGCACGGCCTCCACGATCGTGCGGCGTTCGCCGGTCAGCACGTCCACCGCGTAGGCGTCCTCGTAGCGGCCGTCCCACGAGACCTTCTGGCGGTGCGGCATGTCGCTCGTGGCCAGCACGTAGTCGCTCATGCCGCTCTCGGGGCGCGACACGTCGGGGATGCTCGCGGTGCCCAGCTGCACGACGGCGTCCCGGCCCTCGTGCGCCACCGCCAGGTACGACCGGTTGCGTTCGCGGTTCGCCTGCACGAGCTGCATCGGTTGCAGGTAGGGGTCGCGCCAGTTCCAGATGTCGAGCGTCACGCGGTCCGCGTCGAGGATCTCCTCGTCGGGCTCGGGCTCGGGACGCGGCGCGGTGCCGAAGTAGAGGCGGTCCCCATCCTCACTGAAGGAGACGGACCCGTTCTCGCTGATCCACCAGCCGGCGGGCACGCCGGCCGTCTCGTGGTCCGCCACCTTCTCCGCCGCCCCGCCGTCGGACCGGTAGAGCGCGAAGGACGGCTGATCCAGCTCCCATTCGTCCACGTTGCTCAGGAAGGCGAGGCGTTCGCCCGATTCGTCAAAGGCCACCTGCTCGTAGTGGCCCTCTCCGGCGAGCACCTCCACGCTCTCGCCGCTCGCCGGATCCACGAGATGGAGCCCGTCCCCGCCCTCGTCCTCGGTCGAGGTCACGTACGCGAGCCCGTTCCCCGCGTCCGCGACCGTGTAGGAGACGACGTCGGCGAAGCTGTGCTCTTCGCCCGTGTCGAGATTCAGGAGCACGAGCGGCGTCCCATCTTCCTTCTCGTGCCGCTTCTCGTACTCCGCGGAGCGCTCCTCTTCCTCCTCTTCTCCCTCTTCCTCTGCTTCCTCGGCCTCCTCCTCAGCCTCGGCCTCTCCCTCCTCCTCCTCTTCCTCGGGATTCTCCGACAGGAGGTACGCGACGAAGGCGCCCCCATCCGGCGGGACCCGGAAGGAATCGATCGGGCCTGCGCGCCGGACTCCGCCGTCATCTCCGGCGCCGTCCGCGAACGCTTCGGCCAGGTTCACGACGGCGAGCGAGTCGCCGGGCAGGTCGTCCCCGCGCTTCCCTTCCAGGCGAAGCGAATCCACCACCGCCTTCACCGGCGGCACGCGGAAGGCGAGGTGCCGCGAGTCCCGCGTAAAGGAGGGCGAGCGACCCCGAAAGCGGCGTTCCGCCGAGCCGTCGCTGCGCAGGATCACGAGCGTGGGGTCGCCATCCCAGGGCGTCAGGATGTAGGCAAGCCAGGCGCCGTCCGCCGAGATCGTGCGGCCGCCGATGGAGTTCCAGCGGTACGTGTCGTCGTGATCCAGCCCCGGCTTGACCTGTTGGGCGGCCAGCGCGGCGGGCGCGAGGAGAAAGGCGACCGCGAGTACGAACCGGCGGCGGAGACGGACGTGAGGACGGGATGAATCAGAGACCGGACGCATCCGACGCTCCTGTTTCGGAAGTTTCGTGAGTTCTCGGAGTTTCATGAGTTCAACGCTTGAAGTAGACGGGTTCGGTCGGCAGCGCGTCGACATCGACGATCCTGCCGGCGGCCATGACGACCGACTGTTTCCGGATATTCGCGATATCGGCGAGCGGGTCGGCGTCGAGGACGAGGAGGTCGGCGAGCTTGCCGGTTTCGATGGTGCCGAACTCGTCGAGCGCGCCCGCCGCGATGGCGCCGTTGCGGGTGGCGGCGACGATCGCCTCGCCCGGCGTCATCCCCAGTTCGACGAGACCCTCGATGGCGAGGATCGTCCCGATGCCGGGCTCCTGCCAGATGGGCTTGGGCGCACGTCCGTATTCCGGCGCCACGCCCGCATAGTTGTCCGTGCCGAGGGTGGTGACGCACCCGCCGTCGATCAGCTTCCGCGCGTTCAGGCGGCGCATCTCCGTCCCGTATCCCAGCGCCCGCTGCTCGCGGCGAATCTGGTAGCTCGTCTTCTCCCGCTCCACGGGACGCCGCAGCCGCCCCCACTCGCGCGCCTGCGCCCCCTCCGCTTCGCGGGCCAGGCGTTCCTCGGCCGCCGCCCGGTTCGCCAGGTGGTTCTCCCAGGCGGGGCCGGTGATCGTGTTCACGATCATCGAGCACACGATGCCGCGGTCCACGATCTGCTGGACGAGGGCATCGGATATCTCGCGGCTCGCGAGCACCTCCGGGTGCTGGATGAGGTCGATCCCCGCCTCGACGGAGAGCCGCAGTCCCTCGGGACTCGTGGAGTGGGTCTCCGCGATCAGACCCCGGGCGTGCGTCTCCTCGACGATCACGCGCTGGGCCTCCGGCGAGAACCCGATCAGCGTGGGGAACGCCCAGTGGCTCGTCCCCCCGTACTTGAGGAAGTCCACGCCCTTGTCGAGGTACTCCCGGATCCTCACCCGCAGTTCCTCGGGGTAGAGGTCCATCAGGTCCTCGCCCGCGCCCTGGGCGATGTGATCGGAGAACTGTTCCTCGTAGAGCGAGAGGTCGTCCTCGGGGATGAGGGCGAAGGTGATCGAATAGGGCCCGCCCCAGCCGACGATGTTGCCGGCGACCTGGAGCCGCGGCCCGATGGCCTCGCCGGAGGCGATGGCGTCGCGCACCTGCTGGAGTTCGGGGAGTGCGCCGTAGCTGTCGCGGAGGTGGGTCACGCCGAACTTGAGGTGCATCTGCGCGGCCTCGAGCGTGAGTTCGGGTCCCATCAGCCGGTAAAAGACGGAACTCTCCTTCCGGTCCTTGTTGCCCCCGCCGTACAGAGAGATGTGTACGTTCGTGTCGACGAAGCCGGGCGTGACGAACTTGCCGGCGCCGTCGATCACGCGCGCGCCATCCGGCACCTCGACTTCCGCGCGCGGACCGGCGGCGGCGATGCGGTCCTCTTCCACGACGATGGTGACATCGGCGAGGGGGGGGCCGCCGTTCCCGTCGATGAGGGTCGCGCCGATGATCGCGGTGGCCTGGCCCAGCAGCGGTCCGCCGCTCGGGACGAGGACGGCGAGGGAGGCCAGCGCAGCGGCGACGGGGAGAGCGCGGCGGGTGGCGCGGAACATGCGGAAACCTCCTCGTTTCGGCAGAGCTTGGGTAAATTGACACTAACAGCTTGCTCGGCTCGCGAGTAGCCGCCCGCTGCAGCGGGGAAGTCGGCGGTTGGCAGGGTGGGACGGTGCGCGTTAGGCTGTCGCGTCCCGCTCATCCCGGACTCCGCCGGGGGCATGAGGCGGTGCTTCGATGGGCGGGCGACGACGACCGATGACGGACGACTGACTACAGGCGAGAGATAATGGCGACGATCACCACAAGATTCCCCCTCAGACACGTCGAGCGCACACGGCTCGAATCCGTCGACTTCGACAACCTGCCCTTCGGCTCGATCTGGTCGGACCACATGTTCGTGGCCGACAACATCGACGGCGAGTGGACGGATGCGGAGATCTGCCCCTACGGCCCGATGCCGATCTACCCGAGTTCGAAGGGGCTCCAGTACGCCGTGTCCATGTTCGAGGGGTTCAAGGCGCACATGACTCCCGGGGGCGACCTCGCGGTCTTCCGGCCGGACATGAACCAGAAGCGGTTCAACCGCACGGCGACCCGGTTCGTGATGCCGGAACTTCCGAGGGACCTGTTCTTCGACGCGATGCGGGAGCTGCTCGACGTGGACCGCGGCTGGCTGCCCACCGCGGAGCAGGGCGCGCTCTACATCCGCCCCAGCTACTTCAGCACGGATCCGACGCTCAGCGTCGTGTCGGGCCGCTCCTTCCGGTTCGTCCTGATGACGGCGCCCGTCGGGCTCTACTTCACCGGGTCGGAGACGGTCAGCCTCGTGACCACGCGCAAGTTCGTGCGGGCCTTCCCCGGCGGTACCGGCGGCCACAAGCCCGCGGCCAACTACGGACCGACGCTGCTCGCCTCCCAGCAGGCGCAGGCGCAGGGATACGACAACGTGATCTGGCTCGACGGCCACGAGGGCCGGTACGTCGAGGAGTGCGGGGTCATGAACATGTGGTTCGTCATCGACGGGACCGCGATCACGCCCCCGCTCGAGGGGACGATCCTGCCGGGCGTCACGCGCGACTCCCTGATCCGGCTGTGCGCCGACTTCGGGATCCCGTGCGAGGAGCGCCGCATCTCGGTGGACGAACTCCTGGAGGCGCACGCCGCCGGCACGCTGGACGAAGCGTTCGGCTCGGGCACGGCCGCCACGGTCCAGCCCATCGACCGCCTCGGCCTCGACGGGACGGACGTTCTGCTTCCGCAGCGGCCCGACTCCCTCGCGGCGCGGCTCAAGGCGGAACTCCACGGGATACAGACCGGGCGGATCGAAGACCGCCACGGATGGCTGTGGCGACCGTAGCAGTCCTGGAGGAGGTGTCGTAAGCGTGTCTTCGGATCCCCCGTTCAAGGCCACGCTCGGGATCAGGCCCGCGTCCCGCACGGACTTCATCGACGTGCGCGCGCGGCTGGCCGAGGAGTTCGGAGCCGAGTTCGCCCGGTATCCGAAGGCGCTCTACATCTCCCACCACACGACGGCGGGGTACCTGGACCAGCGGCTGGCGCAGCGGCTCGGCTTCGACCGGAAGAGGCTGCGGGAGTACATCAAGGTCTTCCACGAGATCTTCCCGCCCAACGCCGGATACGAGCACGATGAACTCGAGCTGCGTACCGAACTGTCCGAGGAGCAGAAGGCGACGGAGCCGGAGAACGCGGACTCGCACCTGACCTTCATCGGCGCCGGACTCCAGAGCGCCGCCTCGTACGACAACGAAGAGAGCCGGCCGGTCTGGTTCGTGGATCTCGATGGCGTCCACAGGGGCGGGACCCGCAGCCGGCGGACGACCGTCGTGGGATACGGTTCGGAGGAAGTCGTGGCCCAGACGCAGTTGAGCGTCGAGGCCTCGCCCCGGGCCATCGATGCCATCGACCTCCGGGAACCCGGGGCCGGTTTCGTGGATCGGCTCCAAGATCTGGTCGACGAACACGGGGTCTCGTTCGGGCGGCTCGATGTCTCGCTCGCGCCGCGGGAAACCAACGCCAGCCTGACGGTCAACGAGTTCGAGCCTCTGTTGATGACGCGCGACCTGCGCGGCGCGCTTCTCAGTCCCCTGCGCTTCATGGCCGATCAGGGGAAGGAGATCCTGCGGACGCCGCTGTCGCTTCCGGGCAAGGCGCTACGGCTGCCGGGCAAGGCGCTGCGGCTGTCGGGGAAGGCGCTCAACGTCGCCAGGATGGGCACGACCGTGCTGCGAACCTCTCCCGGACCCGTCATCGACACCGCCACGGTGGAGGCCGTGCACATCATGAATCGGGTCCTGGAACGGATCGGCGTGGACGAATCCGTGATCGCGCGCGTGCTGAACCGGGCGCTCGCGCTTCCGGTGCGCCGCTTCCAGGGTCTGAGGCGGGAGATCAGCCTGCCCGTGATCGACCGCGACGGGGACGGAAACGGCGAGATCCCGTGGGGAACCTACCAGAGCCCCATCCTCATCCAGTGGAGGGCCCCGACGGAAGCGACCCGCGACCTCGACGTGAAGCTCGTCCGCTTCGCCTAGCGGGCGGAGTCAGACGAGCGAGCGGCCCTGGGAGCCGTCGACGGCGATGCAGGCTCCGGTGATCAGGCTGGCGCGCTCGGAGGCCAGGAACGTCACGACGTCCGCCACTTCGTCGGCCCGCCCGAACCGTCCGAGCGGCAGGTTCGCGTCCACGAACTTCCGCATCCCCTCCGGGTCCGACTTGACGCGCTTGTCCCAACTCCCGCCGGGGAACTGGATGGAGCCGGGCGCGACGCAGTTCACGCGGATGCCGTCCTGGGCGAGTTCCAGCGCCATGATCCCGGCCGCCGAGATGAGCGCCGTCTTCGTCGTGTTGTAGATGGACAGCCCCGGCCCGCCCTTCTCGCGCCCGAAGACGGACGACACGAAGACGATCGACCCGCCGCCCGCCGCCCGCATGTGGGGGATCGCCAGCCGGCTGGCCCGGAAGCCCGACAGGACGTTGAGCTGAAGGATGTCCAGCCAGTCCTGGTCGCTCGTCTCCTCAAACTTCCCGCGCCGGTTGCCCCCAACGTTGTTCACGAGCACGTCCAGCGCCCCGTAGCGGTCGACCGCCGCCTCGACGAGCTGCGCGGCACCACCTTCCTCGGCGATGTCACAGGCCACCGTGAGCACGTCCGCGACACCGTCCGCCCGGAGCGACTCGGCCGCTTCTTCAAGCGGCTCCCGGTTGCGCGCGCACAGCGCCAGCCGCGCGCCCTCCGCCCCCAGCGCCCGCGCGATGTAGAGGCCGATCCCCCGACTCCCGCCGGTGACGACCGCAACTTTCCCCTTCAGCTTCAAATCCATGCGCGAGACTCTACCGGCCGTCCGCACCGCTCGCCACCCCCCTCTGCGCAAGCCACGCGCTTGCCGAAGCTCTTGGCACTAAGCAGGATTCCGTGCCCATGGCCGACCGACCGCACCGTATCGGTTGCGAGAAGTAGGGCGCGACGAACGTAGTACGCCACGAATGTCGTGTCTTCGTAACTCCCACTTCAAGCCAGAGCGACGAGACCGTTTCCGATCAAACGTCCGCAGGCGCCCCAACGATTGATGACTGCCTTCGACTGCTAACTCGAATACCTGTGCCAAGGGGACAGATCCAGTTGTATCGGGCGCTGCTTTCGGCAGGCCCCAAAGGCGCTACGACACAGGAACTTGTGTCCAGCATGGGCCGTCGTGACGCGAAGGATCTGACCGGGGTACTGGGAGCGCTGGGGCACCGAATCAACGGCACGCCCGGGTACGGGGCGGCCCGTAGTCCCGGCATTCCGATGATCCTGCAGATCGACGAGGCCAATAGCGGATGGCGATATCGCCTTAAGCCGGTAATGCGCGAGGCCTTAGAGTTGCACGCCCCGTCGTGGCTCCCGAGCGGGGCGAATTCGAGGGTCACGCGGCTAGTTGCCCTCGTTCGCTCGCGGTTTCCGGGATGGAACGGATTTGAAGATCCGCGCTTCAACGGAGGCCAACTCGACGAGGTCGGTTACAAGCTAACTACCCGGGAGAAGGCTTTGGATGTTCTGTCTGAGGAGACTCTGGCCAGACTCCTCGACGTCGGTGATGCCGATGGCTTCATCGATCGGCTCGTAGCGGTCGGTAGCGACAACAATCTTCTCTGGCAGCCGAAGGCTCAGATCGGCGACTTGAGGTTGCTCCACCATGATGACTTGGATCGGTCCGCCTTCTGCAACGCGTTCTTCGACCTCCTTTACGGAGATGGAGACACTCCGACCCGCCTCGGTCGCTATGTGAATTGGGTGTCGTCGCAGGATCTCGATTCAGTGAATCGCTGGACACTTCCAACGTATTTTCTCTTTTTCCTCGACGCTGATAACGAGATGTTCGTAAAGCCTACGGCCACCAAGAACTTTTTGAAGCTCGGCGGATGGGACATCCGGTTTGGCGCCAAGCCAACCGGAGATGACTACGCCCGCATCCGCGACGCCTACCGCGAGCTGCGCGAAGCATTGGCCAAGTATAGCCCCCGCCACATGATCGACCTGCAGAGCTTCGGATGGGTGGCCCAAGAGGAGGCGGAGAGACAGCGAAAGGCACGTCAGAAGGCGAAGGCCGAGGGGTTCGTACTCCAGCCGCGCGTAGAAGAGAGAATCAGGGAGTTTGAGCGGACGACCGACGCGGCGAAGCTCATCGATCAGGCGAACCGCATCGGACAAGCGAGACGCGGTTTCGCCGAGATCTTCGGGAACGCCACGAAGCTCCGGTTGCTATCCGCGGAGACCTTCTTCGATTTCTTCAACGAGGTAGACGCGCACGGCGGTTCCAACGGGGTATTCTCGCTCAACGTCCCGTTCTCGAGGGATCCCGACACGCAGACCTATCAGCAACTTCAAGAGGACTTGCCGACTCTGAGGGAAGCGTTCACGCGGCTGCTCCACGGTGGTGGAACCCCGGCGGAGAGCATCGACGCCATGTGGGCCATCGGAAGTGGTGTCAAGAACTACGTTGCGGAGGGTCTAACCGTAGCGAGTGCACTGCTCTTCATTCAGGATCCGGGGAGGGCATCGGGCGTGCTACCGATGGCGAGGAAGGAGGAGAAGCTTCGCGCGATCCGATGCATACCCGAGCTGCCGGAGACCGCAACGCTTGGCGAACGCTTCGAGGCTTTCGAACAGGCGTTGCTAGAGATGCCGGAAAGGTACGGCCGGAAGTGGACGCCCGAGGTGCGCAAGGAATTCTACTTCAGCAAGCTGAATGTGCCCGAGAAGAACGGCGTAGACGACGCGAGCGCCCGCCCTCCGGTACGGAGCTTTGACGGTCTGATCGAGAAGCTCCGCCAGGAAGGCCTCCATTTCTCGACAGAGGTCGTCGCCAACTATGTGACAGCCTTGCAAGCAAAGCGATTCGTCATCCTGACGGGAATTTCCGGCACTGGAAAAACGCGCATCGCGAGGACGATAGCGCGGCACTTTCGGCGGTCCGCGGCTGAGGTCCCCGACGAAGCGAAAGAAATCAGGGTAGTGGCAACGAACACCGATCATGGTGTCATCGAACTCCCGAGGGACATTGCATCGAACCTTCGACTCCCACCGACGAAGCCGGACCTGGCTACTGCGAGGGGACGGATTCGAGTGTCGTACCCGGAATGCGATACGACGCTGTCTTTCCGGGCTCCGCAGCCGGGACGTGTGAGACTTCACCTTTCGGGGTCGTTCAGGAAGTGGTTCGCGGAACACCTGAAGCCGGCGGACTTCTATTGGTTGCGAGTGCTCGACGACGATGGGGGAGACTACCACCGGCTCGAAATTGGGCTCCCGGGGATGAGGCCGGACAAGAAACGGAGCGCAAGCTACACGGTCGTGCCGGTGCGGCCGGACTGGGTGGATAACCGGGGGTTGCTGGGGTACTTGAACCCGGTCACCGGCGCCTACTCCATGACGCCGTTCCTCTCGCTTCTTCTCGAGGCTCGAGAGGAGGAGACGAGGGCCGGCAAGGAAAGGCGTGACCCGCAACCCTTCTTCGTCGTGCTGGATGAGATGAACCTCGCCCGCGTGGAGCATTATTTCTCCGACTTCCTTTCAGCTCTTGAATCGGACGAGCCGATCCCGCTCCACGGTGACGAGGCGATAGAGGACGGTTCGGCGGAGTCGGGCGTTCCCGTGCCGAGACAGCTCCGGGTGCCGAAGAACGTCTTCTTCACCGGCACGGTGAACGTGGACGAGACGACGTACATGTTCAGCCCCAAGGTGCTGGACCGGGCGTTCACGATCGAGTTCGACCGCGTGGACCTCCGCGGCTATACGAGGGGGAGTGGTTCCGACCAGGCGGAGGGACTCAAACTGGACGGGTCCGCTCGCGTCCTCGGTGAACGCTACCGGAAACCGGGACGGGAAGACTGGCTGACGTTTGTCGAACGGGACGACGGGTTGCACGAGACGCTGCTCGAACTCCACGAGATCCTCGAGGGGGAGCACCGCCACTTCGGATACCGGGTGGCGAACGAGATCGCCCGCTTCGTCAATCTGGCGAACGAGCAGTCGTCCGACCCGAAGGCAGCCGAGCACGCATTCGATCTCGCGCTGCTTCAGAAGGTGCTGCCGAAGTTCCACGGCACGCAGCAAGAATTGGAACCGATCCTGCGGCGGCTGTTCCGGTTCGCGGTGCAGGGCAGGGATGTGGCGCAAGGAGACGCCAAGCATCTCAAACTCGACAACTGGAAGGTGGAGAACGGTCGCCTCGTGTCGGCCTCCGACGATCCGTCCGCACCCGAGGGTGGCGACGTCAACCACCCGACCTATCCGCGAACCGCAGCCAAGACCTGGCGGATGCTGCGGCGGTTGAATCAGCGCGGCTTCACGTCCTTCATCGAGTGATCGCGTTCGACGCGTGATCGCCCCCGGCGAGAGTTTCGAGACGGGAGTCGCGGCATCGGGGTCGGCAGCCACCGGCGAGACTCCAAGCATCACGGCGTATGGTGCTGGCGACCGGCCTCCACGTGAGGACGGGCGGTGGCGGCTGCAGAGCGAGCGGCGCTGGGCGGTCGAAGGCACTCGGGCGGATCTGGAGGCGATCAAGGCGGTTCTTCCATCGGCCTCATGCGAGTGGGCCGGGAGCGTGCTCGTCCTCAACCTCGTCAACTCGGTGGGCGTGCTGGACCTACCCGGGTTGGGCCAGATCGAGTTGTACACCGGGAAGCTGGGAGAGGCGGCGTTCGAGGCGCTGCTCGCTGATCTGACCCGTCTCGCCACGAGTCTTCCCTTCGCGGCCGGCGACCCTGGCTCATCTCCCTACACGAGCGGACCGCCCCCGCCCGATGAGGTGCTCTACCACGCCTTCGTCTATCTGCGTCACATCCTCCTCTCCGAGCGGGCCGAGTCCGACGAGCGGCTGATTCCGGCGCTTGAGCTGATCCAGCGGGCACCGCACCGGCGCTGGCGCACGGAGCGGCGAGAAGTCCGGATCGACGCGCTCACGCGCGTGGACTCGCGCACGTTGCTCGACCTGGTGACGCGCACCGGAGCGGAGATACACGCCCCCACGCTCTCCCCCGCAGCGGCGCAACTCGCCGAGCGACTGGGGGGACGGCTTCCGGAAGAGGTGTCGGAGCGGCGGATCCGTCCCACCATCGACACGCCGGAGAACCGGTTCGTGAAGGGGTTCATCGGGCAGGCGCAGGGCGTCATCGGCCGCGTCCGGTCGAGGGTCGTGGACGGGCGGAGGGCTTTCGAGCGCACCCTCCTCGCCGATTGCGACCGTATGGACGCGCGGTTGATGCCGGTCGTGCGCCACTCGATGTGGGGAGAGGTGGGCGCCATGACCGCGATCCCCTTCTCCTCGACCGTCCTCCAGCGGCGGCGGGGCTACCGGCACGTGCTGCGGCACTTCGCCAAGATCCGGCTCGCGCCCCGTATCCCTCTGGACGGGGAGCAACTGCGCAATCTCTTGGAACTCAAGGATATCGCCCACCTGTACGAGCTGTGGACGTACTACCGGCTTGCCGAGCTTATTTCGGGCCTCATCGGACCGCCCGCGAAGCGTGCGGCGACGTCACCCGGCGATTTTGGCGTCGCCCTGAGGTGGGGCCAAACGTTCTCATGGACCGGGGGGGTTCGGTTGGAGTACAACCCCTCCTTCTCCCGTTCCCGGAAGCCGCCGCGCGACTCCTATTCGATGCCGCTACGGCCGGACATCGCGCTGTATGTGCCCACGGGTCCCAACGCCGGTCTTCACCTGCTCGACGCGAAGTTCACGGTCCGGACGCTGAGCGACGCGGGTCTCGATGCATCGGACGAGGGGGAAGCGGACACGAAGGCGGGCGAACGGAAGGGGGACTTCCAGCGCGGCGACCTGTACAAAATGCACACGTACCGGGACGCGATCCACGACGCGCGCTCGGTCTGGATCCTGTATCCCGGCTCCGAGTTCCGCTTCTTCGAGGCTCCTCAATGTTCCGGAGGGCGGGAGGGCGGCGGCGTGTCGGGGTCGGCGGCGGTGGCCGCCGGACCGAGGCAACTTCCGGACTCAATACAGGGCGTGGGCGCCATCCCGTTCGCGCCAAGGGTCGACGATACATCCGGCGCGGACATTCACGGCGCTGCGGCAGCGACGGTCGAGAGCTTGTTGGGTCGGCCCGCCGATACGGCCCTCCGTGGGTTCGGCGCACCCGAAGCCGACTCCTCGGCCACTCTCGCGTAGCAGCCGAACGATCAGTCGGTGCTCCCGCCGGGGTCCATTCGCCACGGGTCGCGCGCCGTGAGTTCGGGGAAGAGCGCGAAGTCGCGGTCTCGGGTGAGGAGGATGTCGGTGCCGTGGGCGAGGCAAATGGCGGCAACGCGCGCATCGTGGACGAGCGGTCCGCGGACTCGGGGTCGCGTGACCAAGCGCTGCAAGAGATCGAGGAACTCCTCCGTCTCCGTTTCTGCAAGCAGACGGCACGAGGGGGACTCGGCCCACGCGCGAAGCTGGGCCCAGGCGCGGTCGGGCGGGCTTGCCGCCTCATGCCAGATGCGGCGGTTTGTGACGATGCCCATGAACTCGTAGCAGCAGGGCCAGGGAATGGCCCACGCGCCGTCGCGCTCGGCCAGCGCCCCCACCAACGCCTTCGCCGACTCATGCAGGGGCGACTCCCGCCGGTGCGCGTAGACGAGGATGTTGGTATCGACCGCGATCACGGAACGTCCGGGTGCTCGTAGACCCTGCCGGACTCGTAGATCATCTCCGACAGATCCTGCCACGAGTACGCGGCGAGCGGATCCTCGCCCGAGGGGTCCCCGTAGCTCAAGTCCGGGAGGCGGTACTCGTCCGGCGCCGCCTCGACCGACAGGACACGCCGGAGGCCCTCCTCGACCACGGACCGCAGGGAACGGCCGTTATGCTTGGCGAAACGCTTGGCCCGCAGCAGCAACTCGTCGTGGATATCGACCGTCGTCTTCATGTTCCCATACTACCCATATCAGGCAATATGGTCCAGCAATACCGTGCCCCATGGCGTATCGGACGAAATCTCGCCGACCGGTCAGGCCGGATCCGTGCCGGTGTCCGGCAGCGGAACACCCAACACGCTGCCCTCCAGCCTTGCCACCGCTATGCGCGTCTTGGCCAGTTCGGCGGCGACCGCGTCGATTCGGCCGCCGAGTTCGGCGCGCACACCCCTGATTTCGCCTCGAAGATCGTCGCGCCCGGTCGCCATCTCGCCGCGCACACCCTTGATCTCGTCGCGAAGCTCGTCGCGAAGCTCGTCGCGAAGACCCTTGATGTCGCCCCGAAGCTCGTCCCGGGCGCTCTTGATCTCGTCTCCGAGCTTCCCCGTGAGCCTGAACAACGCCACGCCTATGCCGACGATGGCCGCGAATATGGTGACGAGTCCGATGATCACGTCCAGCCCCATCTGTGACGACTCCCGTTGGAGGTTCCGTGCGGCACGCGGCCCACCGGGCCGAAGCCTCGACCACCACGAACCTCCAGCTGTCGATCAACGTGCGATCAAGCGGCAGGCGTTTTCAAGCCAAGCGTCAGGGGACGAACATGACGGGGTTTGTGGGGAGGGCGTTGACGTCGATCACCTTTCCTTCCTTCATCACCATCGATTGGCGGCGGATGTTGCGGATGTCGTCCAGGGGGTTGGCGTCCAGGAGGACGAGATCCGCGAACTTGCCGACCTCGATCGTGCCGAAGTCTTCGAGGGCGCGGGCGGCGAGGGCGCCGTTGCGGGTGCCGGCCACGATGGCTTCGGACGAAGTCATTCCGAGTTCGACGAGGCGTGCGAGCGGACCAAGGCGTATCAACGTCGGCAGAAGGTGAAGAAGCAACCAGCGGGCGTCCGGCTCCGGCCCTTCGGCGGCTGGAGCCGGGCGGACCCGTGATCGCGCCGGGACGTTCGCCGGCGTTGGACCGGCGCAAGCTCTGGAGCTAGACTGCTCGCCAACCGCGCTTTGCATCGTCAAACACAACTGCGGGGATGCTGAGGAAATGCACCGAAGGACAGATCTCCCGACCGCGGTCGTGACCGCCGTCGCGCTACTTGTAGTGTCCTGCGACACGGCGGATCGTGGAACACCATCCAGTCAGCGGGACCAGCCGGCGGCCGGTGCCGAAAGCGTCCGCCAACCCACCCCGTCGCGCGTCGCTGAGACCGGTCGTCTACTTCGTGCTGAAGCCTTCGGGAGCGATTGGCCATTGACGGTGGATTCGGGGACGGTTGCTTGCCCGGGTCCCGGTAGTGCAGTGACGTTCACCACGCCGGACGGCCGGACCTATGCGCTGAACGGACGCGCCATGGGGATGAACCGTTGGCCTCCTGCGCGGGAGATCACGCGACATCTCTCCCTCGGGCTGCGGTACGAGACAGTTGGTCGCCTGTCCACGTCAGAGCGAAGAGCAGTGTTCAAGGCGCTGGTCGATTGCCAAGACGCTGGTCATGACGAGGACTATTGCGAGGACTCAACGGCGCAGTCTCACAACGTTACTGCCCAGGAGCTGCAGAACATCTCGAATGAGGGTGTGGAGAACAGTTGGCCGCCTTTGGGGCCGCCGCTGATCATGCCGACGAGCAACATCATTCAGATCGGCCTCCAGTTCTGTAGGTAGGCGTGTCGGATGGGGGCACCGTGGAGTACCGGGGCAGGCCGGGATTGCCTGACCCGATGTGGAGTACATGCAGAGTACACGACGGGGATCAATATCTCGAAGATTCTGCATGGCATGAGTTTAGATGCGGTCGATCACCGGAGAACTGCTCCTCCCAGAGGGACAGGTCCGAGTCGGCGATCAGGGAGAACGTGACGGACGCGTTCTCCTTCCGGTGTTTCCCGAAACCGGCGCCGTACAGGCTCGTGTGGACGTTCGTGTCCACGAAGCCGGGCGTGAGAAACTTCCCCGCCCCGTCGATCACACGCGCGCCATCGGGGGCGGTCGAAGCGCTCGGCCCCACGGCAGCGATGCGGGCGCCCTCCACCACAACGGTGGCATCCGGCAGTGGCTCGCCCCCGTTCCCGTCGATGACCGTAGCCACACAATCGCGGTCGTTTCTTGAGCGGGCAGGCTCGGCGGAGCCAGCCACGTCGCTGTGACAGTCGCGACGGCCAGGGTCAGCGCTTGTCGAGGCAGCATCGGAACGTCCTCCCTTACGAGGCGACGGCCTTCTCCCGGAAGCGGTCATACCTCTTCGCAAGAGAACTAAGGTCGGGGTAATCCGAGGACTTTGGGGGGAGAATGATCGGTCGACCGTGTAGTTCCTGAATTGCATGCCGCAGGGTTGGGCCATCGCGCTCGTCGAGCACGTCGGGTCGGACCTCGATGATATGGAGCGGCCGCGAGCCAACTCCTGACTGCGGGCGGGTGTCTGGGCGCACTCCGAGGAAGAATCGGTCGAACGCAGCATGGTGGAGTCGGCACAGCGCCAACCCGTTGTTCACCGTCGGCTCGCCGCCTTGAGCGTCAGGATCGATGTGCGCGGCGTCGAGCAACTCGTCGCGTCGGAGGCGGCAAAGGGCGCACTGATGGCGGTAGGCTGCGAGCACTCGCTCACGAAACGCGCGCTGATGCAGACGGCGCCGCGTGAGCACGGTCACATACTCGCGGCGCAAGGCGGGGTCTTCTCGGACACGCTCCGGTGACCCGACGAGATTCGTGTGGACCACATCATCAACGGCCACCGAGAACGTGCTGGACCGACGCTCGTCGTGAACCACGAATACGGGCCATACAGGCATGTACTTTCCGGGAATCAGACCATGGAAATACACCAGAGGTAGATGGTACGACATGACCGACCGCAGCCCGACGTTGTCGGGATGGTCGGGACCGTCTCGGCGGTACTGGTATCGGAGGAGGTTGTCCGAACCGAAGACGTCGTGATACGGCCCCTTGGGAGCTGTTGTAATCGAGAGTGGCACGTCCATCACGGCAGGCTTGAAGATGCCCTTTGGGCCGATCACATGCACTTGACGCCCACCAACGGTGAACCCTTCGCGCAGCAGAGCCAGAGGCAGCACCTCCCCGTGAATCGAGCATTGGCTCGCAAGCCAATCGAAGGCTGCTGTCCGCACGCGCCGGTCGAATTCGCGGTCGAATCCCGCAGCGCCAGCTAGCGTCGAAGGGTCCCCATAGTTCATGCGGCAGATTAGAGACGTGTCTTGGAACACGTCAAACCCGGTGACCCATCGAGCAGGTGGCGCACGGCGCACACGCACGGGAGGTGCGGGAAGGCGACTCTCGGGTGCAGGTTGGGGGCGGACGCGGAACTGCTTCTGCGAGGTGCCGATGAAATACGCTCTGTCGCTGCTGCTGGTCTCATCGTTCGCGTTGGGTTCGACTCTCGACGGGTTTCGCCTGGCTCTTGGGGCGGGCGGGGTCGGGCCGGAGCCGTCGTCGGGACGGGCGGCGATGGACACGTACCCGAAGAACCCGGCCATCGATGCGCTCAACTACGCGTTTGCGCTCACGCTGAGCGACGAGACGGACATGATCTCGGGCGAGGCGACGATCGATCTCCGTTTCCTGGAAGCGGGCATCGACGAGGTGCGGCTGGACCTGATCGAGCTGAAGGCCGATGGCAACGGCATGCGGGTTCTGGCCGTCACCGGGGCCGACGGGGCGCTGGAGTTCGAGCACCGGGAGGACGCGCTCTTCATCGCGCTCGCCAGTCCCACGGAGGCGGGCGAGCGCCGGCAGGTCACGGTCGCGTACGAGGGCGTTCCGGCCACCGGTCTCATCATCGGGCCCAACAAGCACGGGGACCGGACCTTCTTCAGCGACAACTGGCCCAACAAGGCGCGGAACTGGCTGCCGACGATCGATCATCCGTACGACAAGGCGACGAGCGAACTCATCGTCACGGCGCCGGCCCACTACCAGGTCATCTCCAACGGCCTCCTCATCGAGGAGAGCGATCTCCTGGACGGCAAGCGCCGCTCGCACTGGAAGCAGTCCGTCCCGATCGCGACCTGGCTGTACGCGCTCGGCGTGGCGCGCTTCGCCGTGCAAACGGTGGATTACTACGACGGGATACCGATCCAGACGTGGGTCTACCCGCAGGATCGCGACCCCGGCTTCCACGACTTCGCGGTGCCGACGAAGCAGGCGATGGAGTTCTACGCCGACATGGTCGGCCCGTACTCGTACGAGAAGCTGGCGAACGTGCAGTCCAACAGTGTCGGAGGCGGCATGGAGGCGGCCACCGCCATCTTCTACGGCGACGCCTCGGTCACCGGCGAACGGGACGTGCGCTGGCGGAACGTGATCATCCACGAGGTGGCGCATCAGTGGTTCGGGAATTCCGTCACCGAATACGACTGGGACGACGTCTGGCTGAGCGAAGGCTTCGCCACGTACTTCACGCTGCTCTTCATCGAACATCAGTACGGGCGTGACGAGTTCATCGAGCGGTTGAAGGTGAGCCGCGACCGGATCCGGGACTTCATGTTGGTGAATCCGGACTACCGAATCGTCCACGACAACCTCTCGGACATGGGCCTGGTCACGAGCGGGCCGGGGACATACCAGAAGGGCTCGTGGGTGCTGCACATGCTGCGCGGGGTCGTCGGGGAGGACGCGTTCTGGGCCGGGATCCAGGCGTACTACCGGGAGTTCCGAAACCTGAACGCGACGACGGCGGATTTCCGGCGGGCGATGGAGGAGGCGTCGGGCCTCGATCTGCGGACGTTCTTCGACCAGTGGCTCTACCGCGGCGGGTGGATGGAGTTCGAGGGCGGCTGGAGCTACGACGCGGCGGCGGGGACGATTCACGTCGACATCCGGCAGACGCAGGACGAACGCTACACCTTCCGCATGCCGGCGGAGATCGCGATCCACCTTCCCCCGGATGGCCTGATCGAGGGCGGAGTGCACGGGGGCGTTCGAGCGCCTCGAGTTGAGGTGATCGATGTGGATGGACGGCAGGGTCGCTTCACGATCCCCGTTCCGGCGGAGCCGCTCGACGTCGTCTTCGACCCGAACACGTGGCTGCTCATGGACGCGGTCTTCGAGCGCCGGTAGCGCAGCATAACGGGCGGCCACCCTGTTGTTACAAGGCGCGTGGTCGCGGCGGCGCGCTTGCCCGGAGTTCGATGCACGGGACAGCTTTGTCGCCGCGCTTTGACGCCGCATTGACTCGCTCCGGAAGGGGACGCTCCACCTGGTGATCGATCGACGGGAGTTCCTGAAGAGCGCGACGGCCGGGGCGGCCGCAGCCGGGCTGTCGCTCGGCGGCGCATCCCCCCTCATTGGCGCTCCGCCGCCGCCACGCTCGACCCCCGTGCGACGCCGCGCCGGCCAACCCCCCGACATCGTCGTGGTCGGAGCCGGAAATTTCGGGATCTGGACGGCGCTCAACCTCGTCCGGCTGGGGGCCACGGTGACCGTGCTCGACGCCTACGGCCCCGGCAACTCGCGTTCGACCTCGGGCGGGGAAACGCGCGGCGTCCGGTCCTCCTACGGGGGGCGCCCTGAGGGCTTCGTGTGGAATCGCTGGGCCAACGAGGCCATCCGCCGCTGGATCCAGTGGGATGAAGAGGGACAGGAACTCCTGCTGCCGCGCGTCTTCTACCAGACGGGCGATCTCATCCTGCGCGAGGAGATGGTCCCCTATCTCGAAGACACGATGGCCCAGTGGGACCGGCTCGGCGTCGACTACGAGCTGCTCGACGAGGACGAGATCAGCTACCGCTGGCCCTGGATCCGGACCGAGGAGGGAATCTCGCTGGGGCTCCATGAACCGAACGCGGGGGTCGTGCGGGCGCGGCGGGCCATCGAATCCGTAGCGAAGCGGTTCGAGATGGAGGGGGGCGAGATCCGGATCGCGCGCGCGGCGCTCGGGGGATCGGACGGTCGCCGGCTGAACGACGTGTCCCTCGGCAGCGACGAATCGCTGGCGGCCTCGACGTTCGTGTTCGCGGTGGGACCCTGGATGGGGAAGACGTTCCCGGAACTGTTCGGGGACCGGATACGCATCCCCGTGGGCAACGTCTTCTACTTCGCGGTGCCGGACCGGCGCTTCATGTTCCCGAACATGCCGAGCTACGGCGTCCCCGGCTGTACGGGCTGGCCGGCTCTGGGCCCGGACCACCGCGGCTTCCGCGTGAGGGTCGGCGGTCAGGCCGGCGACGACCCGGATACGAGCGACCGCTGGGTGCCGCCGGAGGCCCATGAGCGGCCGCGCGAGATCCTCGAGCGCTACTTCCCCGACATGGTGGGCGCGGCGGTCAACGAGACGCGCGCCTGCCACTACTGCTTCGGCCCCAGCCGCAACTTCCTCGTCGACAGGCATCCCGATTTCGATAACGTGTGGCTCGCCGGACTGGGGACGGCCGAGTCCTTCAAGCAGGGGCCGGTGCTCGGGGAATACATCGCCAAGCGCGTCCTGGAGATCGAGGACGATCCGGAACTGGCGGAACAGTTCAGGTTCTCGCTCGAGGCGCCCGAAGGCCGGGAGCCGGGGCCGGACCCGGAGGACCTCGGCGGTTGAGCGTGCGACGGTTTCTGCCGACGGCAGTCCTTGCCTCGATCGCCACCGCGGCCGCGGTCGCGGGCTGCTACGGTCCGCTGCAACTGACGCCGTCCGACCACGCCACGGTCCTCGCCGAGCAGTCGCTGGAGGCCGACCACCCCGCCCTCCCCGGGCCCTACCGCGTCTCGCGCCTCTACTACGGGAGCGGCACCGATCGCCGCCGGCCCGAGTACCGGGATTCCGTGTCGATCGTGACGGAGACGGTCGACGCCTCGAAGCTCGTCTCTCTCGGCCAGTCCGCCGGCGAACGGAACGGCTACTGGGGCTTCACGCCGAAGGAATTCCCGATCAACGGACGCGCATGGTATCCCGAGGGCGAGGGCCCCTTCCCGCTCGTCCTCATCGTTCACGGGAACCACGACATGAGGGACTTCTCCGACCCCGGATACGGCTATCTCGGCGAGTTGCTCGCCAGCCGGGGCTACGTGTTCGCCTCCGTCGACATGAATTTCATCAACGGCGGCATCCGCAACGAGAACGACGGACGCGGCTGGTTCCTCCTCAAGCACATCGACGCCTTCAAGGAATTCGCGGCGGACGAATCCACCCCGTTCCATGGCAAGATCGACTTCGACCGCATCGCCCTCATCGGTCATTCGCGCGGAGGCGAAGCGGTCGGGCACGCGGCGGCCTTCAACCGGCTGTCCCGGTATCCGGACGACGCTTCCCTCGAGTTCGACTTCAACCACGGGATCCGCGCGATCATCGCCATCGCGCCCGTCGACGGACAGTACCTTCCCACGGGACGCTTCGTGCCCGTCGAAAACATCAATTACATGGTCTTCCACGGGTCGCACGACGGCGACGTGACGAGCTTCCACGGCTTGCGCCTCTATAATCGCCTCTCCTTCACGGATGGTGGCGACTATTTCAAGACGGCCATCTACATGTACCGGGCCAATCACGGACAGTGGAATACGGTCTGGGGGAACAAGGACAACGGTCCGCGGAGCGCGCGGCGCCTCGACCTGCGGGGACTCATAGACGGGGAGGCGCAGCGGGAGTTCGGGAAGATCTACATCTCCGCCTTTCTCGAGACGACGCTGCGCGAGCGTCCAGACTACATGCCGATGTTCCGGGACCATCGCACGATCGGCGGCTGGCTCCCGGAGACGATGTACATCACGCAGTTCGAGTCGAGCGGCTTCCGGGCGCTCGCGTCGTTCGAGGAGGACATCGACCTCACCACGGGCACGGCGCCGGGCGTGACGCTGGAGGGAGATTCGCTAGCGACGTGGCGGGAGAACCTTCTCGACCTCCGCTCGCGGAACCGGCCCACGACGTCGAGTTCGCAGGACAACAACGCGCTCTGGCTGGGCTGGAACAACCGCGTCGCTGGCGGCGGGGACGCCGTGGCGACGCCCGCCAGCTACGCCATCTCCCTGCCGGACGGATTGGCCGCGGGTTGGGGTCTGGGCACCGCCTCGCGACTGGACCTGCAGCTCGCCGCCGTGGAGGGTCGTCCCGCGCCGAGAAGGCCAGAGGACGACGAAGAGACGGAGGCTGGCGGGGGCGACGCCGTGCGGGACGAGGCGGAAGCAGGTGGAGGCGACGCCGGGCGGGACGGGGACGAAGAACCCGTGGACCTGTCCGTTGTCGTGACGGACGCCGACGGCAAATCGGCGGGCGTGCGGCTGTCGGACTACGGGCCTATTCGGCGACCCCTCGAGACCGTCGTGCGGCGCCGCAACGACGCGGAATCGTTCGACAACCAGTGGGAACTCGTACTCCAGTCCTTCTCGATCCCGCTCGCCGACTTCGTCGCGGCCAATCCCGCGTTCGATCCGGCGAGGCCACGCGAGATCCGCCTCCTCTTCGACCGCACGGAGGCCGGCACCGTCGTCGTGGACGACATCGGCTTTTCCGGAAGCTGAGCGACGGCGAGCCGGCCGTCAGCCGGCGAACTCCAGGCGTTGCAGGCGGGGAGCGATCCGGCGTGCTACGAGCCGGGGCGCCGCGGCGTTTGCGAGTACCAGCACCACGATGGTCGCGATCGTCGCGGCAGTGCCTGCGTACGCGGCGCCGAGCGCCAGGGGCAGCAGCCCGATCAAGACCCCGGACACGACCATCGCCGAGAATACGCCGACGCTGAAGCCGCCCTTGGCCGGAGGCTCGGAGAAGGGGAGGCGCGGCGCCAGCAGCAATCTCACCTGAACGGCCAGGTTGGAGACCAGCCCCAGGACGACGGCGTGCGCGCCGGCGTGAAGGACATCCCCAAAGGCCCACACGAAGACCCCACCCAGGATCGTCAGGTACGGAAGGAGTACGAAGAGCGCGATGCAGTGACCCGCACCGGTGACGAGTTTCGCGCGGTCCACCGGGGACGCGAAGAAGATCCAGCCGGCGCGAAAGGACTCGCTGCGGAAGAGGCTCTCCAGCAACATCTGCGGACCCCCGATCACCACGAAATGGATCGTCCAGAGACGACTTGCTTCGAACCCCAGGTTGACGAACGGGTCGGGAAGCGACCCCTCGCGCAATGACAGATAGACGTAGAGCAGCGTCATGGGCAGGATGCTCAGCACCGCCATCCGGAAGTTCCTGTCGTGTCTGAAGTGGCCCCTCAGCAACGTGGCCACTGCCCGCACCTCCACGGGGAATCGGCGCCTCGCGGACCGCATTGGCGAGACCCTGCTGCGGTCGGAGGCAGAGGCGGTGAGCAGGGCACCCATCCGCTCGGCGTAGGAGAGCGACAGACGTCGGCTCACGATGTAGAAGAGACAGACCGTGCTCCCCGCCGCGGTG
Source organism: Candidatus Palauibacter scopulicola (assembly GCF_947581915.1). NCBI lineage: Bacteria > Pseudomonadati > Gemmatimonadota > Gemmatimonadia > Candidatus Palauibacterales > Candidatus Palauibacteraceae > Candidatus Palauibacter > Candidatus Palauibacter scopulicola. Next base: position 122,934 of record NZ_CANPWG010000014.1, on the reverse strand, counting down.
AGGACGGCGAGCACGCCGGTGACGCTCCACTCCCCGTTGACGAGCGGCAGGGCGCTGGCGAACCAGGCGGCCGGAAGGGCGAACAGGGCGGGAGATGTGCCGATCTCCACCGCTTCCAACCGATCCTCCAGTTCGCCCAGAAGCAGCGGCGCGGCCACGACGGCCGTCACGAGCAACACCTGGATGTACGAGAGGATGCGGTCGAATCGGGCGGGCCGAACGACACGAACCAGCCACGCGTACACTGACACGATGGCGAGGGCCGTCCAGGTGATGGCGGCGGCCGCTATGACGGGGAAGACGACCGCGGTGATGAGGCCGTGCCTGACGCCGAGGAATATCCACGTGGGTCCCGTGACGAGGGCGCCGATCATCCCCGCGTAGAGAAGGACATTGGTGAGTTTGACGAGAAAGTACGTGCGCGATGAGACGGGTTGATGGGCGAGAATCTCGTAGTCGGTCGGCGAGATGACGACGGATCCGTAGTCGATGAGAATGACCATCGCCACCACGAGTCCCATCATGCTCAATGACCACACGGCAGCCAGAAAAAGATCCGGGAGCACGACGGCCACAGCCACGCCGTAGAGGCCGAACGCGCCGTACAGGAGCAACGACATCCACTGTGTGCCGGCACCTTCGCGGGCGGGAGAGTTCCCCATCTGCAGGGCCGAGGCGGAACGGAAGTCCGTCTTCAGCATCACGCGCGTGAGCACCCGCCACTGGGTGTAGTCCGCGCCGAGCTTCTCGACGCACCACTGCCCGAGCCGTGCCGCGGCTTTCATGCCGGACGCGCGGCGGACTCCGGGGCCTTGGCGGCCGGAACGGAATCGTCGAGCGCACGAAGGAGGTCCCGGGTGACGTCTCCGGCATCTCTCACGCCCGTGAGCCGGGCGAACGCCTCTTCGAGGCTCGCGGCGCCGGCCTCGGCGGCGATGCGGTCCGGCACGCCCTCGATGATCTTCCGGCCCCCGTCGACGATCACAATGCGCGTGCAGATCCGCTCCACGACTTCGAGGATATGCGAGCAGAAGAGAATCGTCCGTCCCTTTGCGGCGAGTTCGCGCAGGAGTTGCTTGACGACGAGGGCGGCGTTCGCGTCGATCCCGCTCAGCGGCTCATCGAGGAACAGCACCTCCGGGTTGCCCAGCAGCGCGGCGCTGATCAGGACCTTCTGCCGCATCCCCTTCGAGTGCCCGACCAGCCGCCGGTCCCGCGCGTCGAAGATGTCGAAGAGATCCAGCAACTCGTTGATCTTCCGGTTCGCGCTCTCCCCGTCGATGCCCCGGAGGTTCGCGACCATGTTCAGGTATTCGCCGGCGGTGAGCGTTTCGTACAACGCCCCCGCCTCCGGGACGTAGCCGATCCGGCGCTTGACCTCCAGCGGATCCTCCTCGACATCGAAGCCGGCGATCGCTGCGGAACCGCTCGTCGGCTTGATCATGCACGTGAGGATCTTCACGGTCGTCGTCTTGCCGGCCCCGTTCGGCCCCAGCAGGCCGAGGATCTCGCCGGGCTCGACGCGGAGGTCGAGATCCTGGACCGCCTTCGTGGCGCCGAAGTGCCGGGTCAGACCGCGGGTCTCGATCAACGGTCTAGCGGAAGGAGAGGCCGAAGCGGTGGGCGTTGCCGTCCACGTCGAAGGCCTGGAACGCGTACTCGAGGGTCAGGGCGTCACCCGTGAACGCGAGCCCGAAGGTGAACGGGCTCCTCTTGTCCTCCACCACGCGCTGGAGTCCGGCGCGGAGGCGGAACGTGTAGCCCTGAACGGGCCAGTAGGAGACCTCGACGCCGCCGGCCGGGATGACCTCGCCGTCCCGGCGCCGGGCGACCTGGCCGGTGAGGAACATGTCCAGTTCCCCGACCTCGAAACTCTCCGTCGAGATGCCCAGGGCCAGTTGCGTGGGGATTCTGTCCGTGATGTCCGTGACAGTCCTCGTCTTCACATCCGATCCCAGGTTGCGGGCCGTCAGGCTGACCATCGTCGGTCCGAACTCGCGCGCCACCCCCAGGTCCACCACTAGCGCGCGATCCCGGAGCGCGCGCAGGAAGTGAAGTTCGAGGTATTTGGCCACGACACCGGCATCGACCACGCCGAACAGCGTGCGTGCGTAGCCGAGCGAGGCAGCGAACTCGGTCACGGATTCGCCGTCGCCGAACGCCGCGTACTGCAGGTCCGGAAGCGCGGCGGTACCGGAGCCGCCGTAGCGCATGTACTGCAGACCCACCGCGAAGTCGCCCAAGCCGACGCTGCCCTTCGAGGCGAGCGTCGCGAGGGTGCCCTCCGAGCCGTATCGGTGCAGACTCGCCGCCATGCCGCCCGCGCGCCCTATGAGGGCAGGTGCGTAGAAGAGGAGGTCCGCTCCGCCACCGCGCAGGTAGGGCGCGTTCCCGTAGGCGGCCGCTTCCACGCTGGCCGGCGCCTGGAGCACGAGGGCCCGGTAGGCGTCCTGGGCCGGCTGGACGATCTGTGCCCTGCCCTCGCCCGCGATGGCCCCGATGGCCAGGACGACGAGCGGCAGGGTCGCCGCAGGCCTCAGTCCCACAGGCGCTCCGTCTCCAGGAACTCCCGGAATCCGTCCGGGTCGGCGGCGGCGCGCCCGATGCGAGCCACGCCGCGCTCGATGTCCTCCATGCTGTTCGCGATCGAGATGCGGAGGAAGTGCTGGCCCTCGGAGCCGATGCGGCAGAAGGAGGCCCGGTCCATCGTGGCCACGCCGTACCGGTAGAGCAGGAACATCTGCAGCATCCCCGACGGCGTCGTCCGCGCGCGGGACTCCGCGGGCATCGCTTCGTACGTCTCGAACACGCCCAGCCGCTCGCACACGCCGGAGATGTTCGGGAAGACGTAGAACGCCCCCTTCGGCAACTGGCATCTCAGGCCCTCGATCGCGTTGAGCGCGGGCACGATGAAGTCCCGCCGCCGCTCGAACTCCCCCACCATGTGCGCCACGACGCCGGCCGTGGCCGGATCCTCGTACGCCGCCCGGCCCCCCTCCTGCAGGAACGGCGGCACGCACGACATGATGTTGATGTTCAGATTCTTGAAGACGTCGGCCTCCCCCGGCGTCGGCAGGACGGCCCAGCCCAGGCGCCACCCCGTCATGGCGAACCCCTTCGAATGGCCGCTCGCGATGACCGTTCTCTCCGCCATGCCCTCGTGCGACGCGATGCTTTGGTGCTCCAGGCCGTCGAAGAGAATGTGCTCGTAGATCTCGTCGGAATAGATCCGGACGTCCGGGTGACAGCGTTCGCGGATCACCGCCGCGATGCCCGCGAGATCTTCCGCCGACAGCACGCCTCCGGTCGGATTCGACGGCGAGCAGAGGATGATGAGCCGGGTCCGCTCCGTGAGGAGTGCCCCGAGGTCGTCCGCCGTGAACGCGAAGCCCCTCTCCTCCGAGAGGTGCAGAGGCACGGGACGCGCCCCTACGAACGTGGCCCAGGATTCGTAGATGGGGAAGCCTGGACTCGGGTAGACGACCTCGTCGCCCCGGTCCACGTACGTCTGGAAGGTGTAGCCGATGGGCGGCTTGGCCCCCGGCGTGACGACGACCCGGTCCGCCCCCGCGTCGATCCCGCGCGTGGCCGAAACGTGGCGCGCGATCGCCTCCCGGAAGGACGGGAGTCCCGCCGCGTCGCAGTACCCGGAGTTCCCGGCCTCGAGTTCGGACACGGCCACCCGATTCAAGTGCGGGGCACTGCGGAAGTCCGGCGCCCCGATGTTGAAACGGATGACGTCCATCCCGCGGTCGAGACACACTTGGATGTCGTCGTTGACCTTGAAGGCGTTCTCGGTCCCCAGATCGGCCAGACGCCGCGCCAGAATCGTCATGCCCGATAATGTCCCCGCCGCTTCCCGGGTGCCAGTGGATCGGCTCTCGGTCCGTTTGATGCTTCCCGCGCGGCCCGATACGATGCCTCCATGTCGAGTTGTCTGAGCCGCATCGGCGCGGAATTCGGGACACAGGGGGAGGACCCATGAATCGAGTCGCTCTGACAGGTCGGATCGCGCGCGCCGGATTCTGGGCGGCGCTGCTGCTTCCTCTGCTTCCCGTTCCCGCGGAGTCGCAGGAGGCGCGGCGGCGCTGGGAGCGGATGAACCAGATGCGGCGCGAGAAGTTCGATGTCGTGCTGCCCGAGGTCATGCGCGAGAACGGGATCGACATGTGGATCACGATGCGCCGCGAGGGACTCGACGATCCGCTCACGCCCGATTTCGGCCCCGGGTACGTGAATCCCATCGGCTACTACGTCTTCACCGACCGCGGCGGAGAGCGGATCGAACGCGCCGCCCTGGGAATCGGGGGATACCTGCTGGCCGGGAACGGCGCCTACGACATCGTCACCGGCAACTTCGATCTCCGGGAGTTCATCGCCGAGCGGGACCCGGAGCGGATCGGGCTCAACATGGGATCGAACATCGGCGCGGCGGACGGACTGTCCCATACCGGCTACCAGCACCTCGCCGAGACGCTGGGCGAACCGTGGGCGTCGCGTTTCGTCTCCGCCGAGAAGCTCGTGTCCGATTTCAGGTCGCGCCGCGTCGCTTCGGAGATCGCGGGCTTCGCCGAGGCGGGCGAGATCTCGCGCGAACTCGCGGAACGGGCCCTCTCGAACGAAGTCGTCACGCCCGGCGTCACGACGCTCCGGGATGTGGCGTGGTGGCTCATGGACCGGCTGCTCGAGCGCGGGCTCGGCTCTTCCTTCGGCTTTCCGTCCATCTATATCACGGGACCCGAAGGCATCGAGGCGACGTCCAGCGACCGGATCATCCAGGGCGGCGACGTCATGATGATCGACTGGGGCGTCTGCCACCTGAACTTCTGCACGGACATGAAGCGTGTCGCCTACGTGCTGCGGCCGGAGGAGACGGAGGCGATGCCGGGGGTGCAGAACGCGTTCGACCGGGCCATCGAAGCACGGGAGGTGTCGCGCCGCGCGATCCGGCCCGGCATCACGGCGCGCGAGAACATGGATCGGATCGGGGCCGCGCTCACGGCGGCCGGGTTCAATCCCATTCCCTTCAACCAGCCCACAGGTGGCCCGCAGACGGACGTGACCTGGGAAGGCCATCACTCGGTCGGCAATCTCGGACACGGGATCGGCCCCTCGATCGCGACATGGAACCCACGCCGCCTCACCTTCGAGGTCGTGCCGACGAACCTCCTCGCGATCGAAATGTTCGCGTACACGGCCGTGCCCGAGTGGGGGGGCGCGAAGTTGCGCGTGCCGCTGGAGGACGATGCGGTGGTCACCGAACGGGGGGCCGAGTGGCTCTACCCCGCGAACAGCCGCCTCCTTCTGATCAAGTCCGATCCCGCCGCTGGCAGAACTGTCTCTTGACCGGGAGTTCTCTTCCGGGGATGGCCCCGCTTCACGAGCTTCTCGTGCGGGCGAGCCGCACGTTCGCCGTCGGCATCGAGATCCTCCCGCGCCCTCTGCGGGACGAGATTACCGTGGCCTACCTGCTGCTGCGCGTTTCCGACTACCTGGAGGACAATCAGGAAATCGCGGAGAACGAGAAGGTCCGCCTGCTCGAAGCGTGGCGGCGCGTGCTCGGCGGAGGTCCGGGGCGCACGGCCCTCATCGATCGCCTGGGAGAGGCCGCGGAAGACATCCCGGACGCAGCGGTGGCCCGGGACGCGGCGCGCGTGCTCGAAGGACTCGACCGCCTGGCGCCCGAGGCGCGCGAGATCATCGTGCGCCGCGTGCGGGAATCCAGCGCCGGAATGGCGCGGTGGACGGAGCGGGGATCGGAGTTCGGAACCGAAGAGGACCTGGACGATTACATGCACGAAGTCGCCGGGCGGGTGGGCCACCTGCTGACGGAACTGTTCGCCCATCGGCTGTCGGGCGTCGGAAGGGATCGTACGCGGATGATGGCGCTGGGGAGAGAGTTCGGCCTCGCGCTGCAGACGGTCAACGTGATCAGAGGGCTGCACGAGGACCGGCATCGCGGCTGGGTGTACGTGCCCGCGTCCTTCCTCCCCGCCGGCATGGATCCGGGCGAACTGTTCGAGCCCGCGAACCATGCGGCGGCGATGACGGTGCTCGAGCGGCTCGTGGCGAAGGCGGACCGCCACCTGGCGGCGGCCCGGAGCTACCTGCGGATGATCCCGCGACGATACCATCGGGTGCGCCTCTTCTGCCTGCTCCCGCTCCTTTTCGCGGTGCGGACCCTGGCCATCAGTCGGACGAATCCGGAGGTGCTGGACCGGGAGACGAAGATGTCCCGCCGCGAGGTCCTCGCCATCACGCGCCGCGCGAAACTCTTCGGCTTCTCCAATCGGTGGATCGCGCGGTACTGCCGTCAGCTCGCCGCGCGGGGCGCCTGAAGATCAGGCGCGCCCCAGCCGCCAGCGTTCCCGCCGCGCCGCGAGGTTGTACTGCGTCATCACCAGCGCCGGCACGACGACCATGAGGAGAATCGTGGCGATGAACACGCCGAAGCCGACGGAGGTCGCCAGCGGCACGAGGTGCTGAGCGTAGGTGCTCGTCTCGAAGACGAGCGGGGAGACGCCCAGGAATGTGGTGATCGACGTGAGCATGATCGCCCGGAACCTCTCCTTGGCCCCGCCGATGATCGCATCGGCGGGCTCCAGGCCGGAGGCTCTGAGGTCGTTGATGAACCGAATCATCATGAGCGAGTCGTTCACGACCACGCCGAAGACGCCGACCAGCCCGTACAGCGACCACAGTCCCCAACTGAGACCGAGGAGCATGTGGCCGGCCAGGGCGCCGATCGCGCCCAGCGGCACGGCGGCCATGATGATGAGGGGCTGCGTGTACGAGCCGAACGGGATCGCCATCAGGCTGTACATGATGAGGAGGGCGAGGATGAGCGACCGGCCCAGCACGGAGATCGCGTGATCCTGCTCCTTTCTCTGGCCGCCGTACGTGTAGGTGAGATCGGGGTTTTCGCTCGTCAGTCGCGGGAGAACCTCGTCGTCCAGCCTGGCGTTCACCTGCTGGCCGGTGGCGATGCGCGGGTCCACGTCCGCGGTGATCGTGACGGCGCGGCGTCCGTCGACCCGGTGAATGGCGGCTGACGAGCGGGAGAATCCGGCGGAGGCGATCTGACCCAGCGGCACCTCCCCGCCCGGCGTGCGGACGAGGTAGTTCTCCACGTCGGTCGCGGAGTTGCGCTCTTCCTCGGGCAGCCGGACCCACACCCGCATGTCTTCGCGGCCCCGGGGCACCCTGAGCGCTTCCGCCCCGAAGAAGGCCGAGCGCACCTGCGTCGCGAAGCGGTCGAGCGTCAGGTTCAGGGAGCGGCTCCCCGGGTTCAACTCCAACTGCAGTTCCCGGAACCCTTCATCGAGATTGCTCCGTACGTCGAAGGTCCCCTCCACGTCGGCCAGCTCGGTCGTGAACTCGCCCGCAATGGCCTCCAGGCGAGCGGGATCCGGATGGGACAGTTCGTAGTGAACGGGCAACCCCAGGCCGAGAAGGTTGGACGAGATCGAGAGCGATTTCGCTTCGGCGGGGATCCCGACTTCTTCTCGCCACACGCGTTCGAAATCGGAAGCGGCGATGCCCCGGCGATCCCAGTCATGGAGCTTGAACTGCACCGTGCCGAGGTGGCCTCGAGCCGCCTCCACCGCGTCTCCGCCGAGAGGGTCGTACAGCGCCGCCAACTCGCCCACCGTGACGGCGACGTCGAACGCCAGCGGATCCTCGCCTTCGTCGCCATCCTCCGAGAGGCGCGCCACGGCCCGGTGTCCCGCGGCTTCGATTTCGGCGACGATCCTGGACGTGCGTTCGGCCGGAGTCCCCGTGGGCATTTCCAGGTTCGCCGACACGACATCGCCCTCGATCGGGGTGATGAACTGATTGGGCACGATGCCCGACGCCACCACCCCCAGCGAGATCGCGAGCAGGCCGGCCGCCGCGGCGAGGACGATGGAGGGCTGCTCCGTCGCCAGGCGGAGTCCCCGGTCGAGGGGGCCGTCCGCGATGCGCTTCATGATCCGGTCCACCGTCCTCTGCGCCCGGTGAAGCATCCGCTGGGCCGCGCCGGATCTCCGCACGCGGGGAGCCGCCAGATGGGACAGGTGGTTCGGGAGAACCAGCAGCGATTCCACCAACGAGATCACGAGCACCGCGATCACCACGAGTGGAATCCCGCGGCCGAGTTCTCCCTGCGGGCCGGGCGCGTTCAGGAGCGCGGCGAAGGCCGTGACCGTTGTGAGAACGGAGAATATGACGGGAGTGCTGACGCGACGCGTGCCCCGGATGGCGGCCGCGAGCCCCCTTTGTCCGCGCTCTCTCTCGGCGAAGATGCTCTCTCCCACGACGATCGCGTCGTCCACGACGATGCCCAGCGCCAGCACGAGCGCCATCAGCGAGAACATGTTGATCGAGATGCCGAGGAAGCCCATCACGAAGAACGCCCCCATGAACGACACCGCCAGACCCACGGCCACCCACATCGCGAGCCGGATTTCCAGGAAGAGCGCCAGCGCCAGGAAGACGAGCGCGAATCCGATCAGGGCGTTCTCCGTCATGAGGCCGAGGCGCCCGCTGACTTCCTCCGAGTCATCCTTCCACAGGTCCACCGAGACGCCCTCGGGCAGGGCCGGCACGACTTCGGCGTCGAGATACCGCTTTACGGCTTCGGCGATGTCCAGCACCTGCTCGTCGGAGGTCCGGTACACGTCGACCCGGACCGCGGTCTGCCCGTTGTAGCGCACGCTGAGATCGGTGTCGGCGAACCCGTCCCGCACCGTCGCGATTTCGCCGAGGCGAACCGACGTGCCATCCGGCCGGCCGAGGAGGATGATCTCCTCGAAATCCACCTGCTCGTAGTTCTGTCCCAGCGTGCGCACGAGGATGTCCTCGCCGCTGGTGGACACCCTGCCGGCGGACAAATCGAGCGAACTCTGCCGCACCGCGAAGGCGATGTCGTCCAGGGTCAGGCCGAGGGCGCGGAGCCGTCTCAGGGGCACCTCGATCGAGATCTCGTACGGACGGGCACCGCTGATCTCGGCCAGCGACACCTCGGGAAGGGCGGAGAGTCCCTCCTCGATGCCGTATGCCAGCTCCTTGAGCGTCCGCTCCGGCACATCGCCGTACACGAGGAGACGAATGACGCTCTGCCGACTGGTGATTTCCCGTACTTCGGGCCGTTCGGCGGCGGCCGGGAAGGTCGGAATGCGGTCGACCTGGGCCTTCACCTCGTTGAGGGCGCGGTTGACATCCGTTCCCGAATCGAACTCCGCGATCACCGACGCGAGCCCCTCGGAGGCGGTGGATGCGACCCGGCTCAGGCCGTCCACCGCCCGGATCTGCTCCTCGATCCGGCGGACGATGGACTCCTCGACCTCCTCCGGAGCGGCGCCGGGATAGGGGACGACGATCTGGACGCGGTCCAGGGAGAAATCGGGCAGGACTTCCTGGACCAGGTTCCGGGCCGAGGCCAGCCCGGCGAGGACGAGAAACAGCATGACCACGTTCGCGGCGATGCCGTTCTTCGCCATGAAGCCGATGGGGCCCCGCGTACTCCTTCGGTCGACGTGACCTTCGTCACTCACACGGTGTTCGGTGATGTGTCCCACCTCCCCTCTTCGGCCTTCGCAGGCCTAACGGTTTACGCGGCGGGCGGTCGATTCGCCAGTGCGCCGACGAACGGCCTCCGGGGAATCCCGCCCCGAAACTTTTGCCAATCCCTGTCGGAAGGTATTGTCTACGGTTGGCATGGTATTCTCTTCGTTCGAAATGGAGAGACGAGACTGACGCTCATATGAGGATTCCGTCCAGCTACGCTGACGGGTACGAGGCGGCGCGGGCTGTCGACGCCCGATTGGCGGACGATTTCATCCGCCATACGACCATCGGCGACCCACTTGCCGATCGCGTCGTCGAGGATCTCGCGGCCACTTGTTCCCCCAACCAGGTGCACCCGCTCATCGCTTCGGCCTTGCGGGACCCGTTGCAGTTGCCCGACGGCCTGCCCGACTCCCTCAGGGAGTTGGTGAACGAGGTGTCCGTCATTCCGGACTGGTACGAGCCGGAACTGGCGCAGGCGGCCACACGCGGCTTCATCCGCAATTCGAACATCATTCCGGCAGCTCTGGCCGGAGCCGCGATCGTGGAAGGCTTCTCGACGCTGATCAGCAAGTCCTTCCGGATTCGGGGCCGCATCACTCAGAACGGCGTTCGCCGCCTCCGCCAGAACCTGCTGCACCTGGCCGACCAGTATCTCCCCGGCGGGATGGAACCGGGCGGCGACGGGTGGCGACTGACGCTTCGGATCCGGCTGGTGCACGCGCAGTCGAGGATGCTGCTCAAGGACTCCGACGAATGGAACGCGGCGGCGCACGGCCTGCCGATCAGCGCCGCCAATATCCTGCTCGCCTCAACCACCTTCTCCGCTCGTCTCCTCCAGCATGCCAGGCGCCTCGGCGCCAAGTTCAGCGACATGGAGTGGGAGGGCTACGTCCACGTGTGGAGGTATACCGCGTGGATCATGGGCGTGCCGGAGGCGATTCTCTTCGAGGACTACGACGAGGCGCGCCGCCGATTCGAGATCGGGATGTTGTGCGAGCCCCCCCCGGACGACGATGCCATCATCATGGCGAACAGCATCGTGAACAGCGCTCCGCTCCTGCTGGGCGTGAAGGACCCCAAGGAACGCCGGCCCTTCGCGACCTTCATCTACCAGGTGTGTCGGGAACTGGTCGGAGACGAGCTCGCCGACCAGTTCCTCTTCCCCCCGTCCCGGAGGATCCCGCAGGTCCCGCTGCTGTGGCTGAAGCACCGGCTGCGGAGGGTGGCACTCGAGCGGATTCCGGGATTCCACAGACTCGATTCCGGGTACGACTACATGGAGATGCTCGACATCTCGAACGTGGGCGACTTCGAGCAGTCCTACAGCCTGCCGACCACGGTCCACGACGAAGCGTCGCGGCCCTGGTAGACGCAGCTACCGCCTGACAGGCGCCGCCTACCCCCTGGCGGGCGCCGTTACCGGAAACTGAGGGCGGACTGGTCGCGGCCGCCGACCATGATGAACGCCACGTTCCCCAGGTCGCGGATGTTCTCGTCGGGCCGGCCGTCGATCGCGATGATGTCGGCGAAGCGGCCCGCCTCTACCGTCCCCACTTCATCCTCGATGCCCACGATCTCGGCGTTCAGCCCCGTGGCCGCCGTGATCGCTTCGAGCGGCGTGAACCCGGCGGCGACGAGGTTCTCCATCTCCAGCAGCATGTACCCGTGCATGCTGTCCGTCCCGATGCCAACCTTGACGCCCTTCTCCTTCGAACGGCGGAGCTGTCCGAGGCGGTCCAGCCGCCGCTGTGCCCGGCCCGGGTTCTCTTCGAGGGCCTGCTCGTGCACCTGGCGTCCGCGCTCGAGCCAGTCGCGGATGTCGCCCGCTTCGTTGTCCAGGAAGCCCCACTCGTTGAAGACGCTCTGGTAGCCGATCGTGTACGTGTTCACGAACCCCACGTCGCGACTCGCCATGAGGTCCATCAGTTCCTCGTTGAGGTTCCCGCCATGCTGGATCGAGTTGACTCCGGCCTCGACCGCCAAGCGGATGGACTCGCCGTTCGCGTGCGCCGTAGCCTCGATCCCGAGCCGATGCAGCTCGTTCACGGCCGCGTCGATCTCTTCCTTCGTGTAGTTGCTCTCGCCCGGCGCGTACGGGGTGCCGTTGTTGGGCCCCACCCGCGCGCGGTCGGTGATCGTCAGCTTCATGTGATGCGCCCCCATCTCGTAGTTCTGCCGGACGAACGTGCGCATCTCCCACGGGCCGTTGGTGGTCCGGTACTCCGCCGGGCCGTGGCCGGCGGTGGTCGAGATGAAGTTCCCGCTGGGGTAGATCCGGGGGCCCGGAACGATCCCCTCCTCCACCGCCTGCGAGGCCTGTATGTCGTTGTAGTGGACCTCGCCGACGACGTAGACGCTCGTGACGCCGGACATGAGCTGAACCCGGATGTTCCGGACGATGCGCGCCATCTGCATGGCGTCGTGCTGCTCCATGCCTTCCAGCTGACCCCGCAGCGTGCGAATGTCGGGCCGGATCGAGAGGTGTGCGTGCGCGTCGACGATCCCGGGCATCACGGTGTGTCCGCTCAGGTCGACGACCCGCGCGCCGGCCGGAATCGCGACGGCCGCCGCGTCGCCCACGGCTTCGATCCGCTCGTCACGTACGATGATGACCTGATCTTCGCGCGCCGCTTGGCCCGTGCCGTCGATGAGCCGGCCGGCCCGGATCGCCGTCACCTCCTGGGCCGCCGGGATGTGGGCAGCAACCATCGCGGGGGCGCCGGCGACAGCTATCGCGGGGACGGCGCCGTGCGCCAGGGAAGGGGCGGAGGGAACGAAGGCCGCGGCCAGCACCGCGGTCCGCAGGGTCATCGCTGTCGTTCGCATCGGACGCTCCTCGAGTCGGCGGGTGGTCATCCAGTGGACGGCACCTGCGAAACCTGTTGCCCGCGTCCGGGCGCGGCCAGACGGCCGGAAGCACGCGGCGCGGGGCCGGCGCGGCGCACCGGGTCGGGCTATCGACTCCCCGGCGGGCAGACTACGTTGCCGCCGACCGACACCTCATCTCCCGTCCAGAACGAGCCCGCCGACCTGGATGCGACCTGGATGCCCCGACCGACGATCCCCGGATGATGTCCGATAGCCGTGCATGGCGGACCGTGCTGCTGGCCCTCTTCTTTCTGTCGGGGGTCAGCGGGCTGATCTACCAGATCGCCTGGGTGCGGCAGTCCGTCTTTACGTTCGGGGTCAGCGTCTACGCCTACAGCACGGTCATCGGGGCCTACATGATCGGGCTCGCGCTGGGCAGCTACGCGATGGGCAGGCGCATCGACGCGCACGCGCGGCCCCTGGGCACGTACGCGGCGCTCGAAGTGGGGATCGCGGCCCTCGCCGCGCTGTCGCCCTTCCTGCTCGGGGCGCTGCACTCGATCTACCCGGGGCTCAGCAACGCCCTCCCGGCCGGAGGCTTCTGGCTCACGCTGGGCCGGCTCGTCCTCTCTCTCGCCGTGCTCACGCCGACGACCTTCCTCATCGGGGCCACGTTGCCCGTCATGAGCCGGATTTACGCGACGCACGGCGGGCGCGTCGGGAGCGACGTGGGGCGGCTCTACCTCGTGAACACGGCGGGCGCCGCCCTGGGGTGCGTCCTCACGGGACTCGTCTTCCTCCGGTACATGGGCGCGCGGGAGACGATCTTCCTCGGCGCGGCGATCAACCTGTTCGTCGGGGCGGGTGCGCTCGCGCTCATGCGGCCGGCCCGGGCCCCGCGGCCGACCGGCGCGGCGCACGGGGAGGCCGAGGCGCGGGGGCGAGGGGGGGACGCGACGGATGCGGCGGTCGCCGCCGGACCGGCTGTCGGACCCGCCGAGGCCGCGCTCCCGATCTCGGCCGGGGGGCTGCGCTACGTGGCGATCGCGTACACCATCTCCGGCTTCATCGCGCTCGGCTACGAGGTGGTGTGGGCGCGGACACTCTACATCCACTCCTCGCACGCGGCGTACTCGTTCTCCCTCATGCTCACGGTCTTCCTCGCCGGACTCGCGCTTGGGGGCGCGGGCGGGAGCTGGGTCCTGCGGCGGCGGAGGGCGACGCTGAGGCACTTCGGGGCGATCCAGCTCGCGATCGGACTGCTGGCCGTCCTCATCCTCCACGCCTTCGCTCGACTCCCCGCGCTCCACCTCGACGACTGGTTCGGCGGCTACACGGTCGCCTACGAGTTCCTCATCGCCTTCGTCACGCTCTTTCCTCCCTCCGTCCTTCTCGGGGCGCTGTTCCCCGTCGTCGGGAGCCTGTACACCCGCGAGCGGGCGCAGGCCGTGGGGCTTCGCATCGGCCGCGTGAACGCGTTCAATACGCTGGGAGCCATCGCCGGCTCGCTCGGCGCGGGGTTCGTGCTCGTGCCCCTCCTCGGACTCCGCAACACGACGGTGGCGCTGGCGCTGCTGAACCTCGCGCTCGGAGCCGCGGCGCTTCGCTTCGACCGCGGGGGGCGGCGGGCGCTGCGATTCGCGCCGGCAGGCGCGGTGGCGGCCATGATCGTGGCCGTCGCGGTCCTCCCCACCGGCTTCTATCTCGGCTCGTACTACACGGAGGTCGACCGGCTCATCTTCTACAAGGAGGGCGTGGAGACCACCGTCGCCGTGCTCGAGGTCCCGGAGGACAACTACAAGATCTCCTTCGTCAACGGCCGCGACGAAGTGCCGACGGACCGCGCGAGCATGTCGGCGTTCCGGCTGCTCGGACACCTTCCGCCGCTGCTCCGGCCCGGCGCCCGCAACGCCCTGGTCCTCAGCTTCGGCAACGGGATCGCCACCGGGACCATGAACACGCACGACATCCCCGTCATCGACGCGGTGGATCTCTCTCCCGAGATGATGGAGGCGGCCGCCGTCTACGCCGAGGAGAACTACGACGTGCTCGACAGCGAGCGGCTGCAGCTGCACGTCGAAGACGGGCGGAACTTCCTCCTCCGGACGGAGGCGTCGTACGACATCATCTCGGTGGACGCGACGCACCCCGCGAACGCGAGTTCGTGGGCGCTGTTCACGAGCGAGTTCTACCAGTTGATCGAGCGCCGGCTCGCCGAGGACGGCGTCTTCATGCAGTGGATCCCGATCCACGGCGTTCGCGAAGACGACTATCGCGACATTCTGCGGACCGTCTGGGACATCTTCCCCAACATGGTGCTGTGGTCCACCGGATCCACGCACAGTTACGTCGTCGCCACGCGAGAGCCGATGTCGTCCGTCGTGATGCAGTCGGTGCTAACGCGGGCGGCCGCCAACCCGATGGTCGTCCGGGATCTGGGTCCCCCGGAGGCCATCGCCGGCTACGTGGCGATGGCCGAGGGCGACCTGACGCGCTACATCGGCCGCGGCCCCGTCATCACCGACAACGACGCCTTCTTCATGCCCGCCCGCTAGCGCTTCGGCTCGCGTGAAGGCCGGGAAGCTGACCCCGAGTTGCCGCCGGCTCAAGCGGGGAGAAAGTTGAACGGATGGGCAAGAAACACACGGAAAAGGGTCGAATCGTGCCTACCCCCGTGCGTGTGACGCGCGCGGATGCGGCTCGAGCGAAACTGGCCGAACTCGGCCTTTCGGATACGGATGTGTCGGACGCCGTCGGGTGGGCGCGTAGAGCGAACGACGGATGATGAGAACGGGACATCGCATCCGGGTCTTCGCGGTCCTGCTGACGGGTCTCGCGGCGCCGGTAATCGGCGCGGATGCGCAGGAGATCATCGAACTCCCCGGCGAGGACCGCTGGCTCGAGGCGGATTTCGACGAGATCTACCGGGTCGGTTCCGCGCTCGGAGAGGCGTGGGAGGAGTTCGGCACGATCCGGCGCGTGGGTTTCGACGCCGCCGGGAACCTGTACGTGTTCGACAGTCTCGCGGGACGGATCACGGTCGTGGGTCCGGACGGAGAACTCGTGCGCGAGTTCGGAGGGAGGGGAGAGGGACCGGGCGAATTTCAGCACGCTCAGGACATGGCGGTCATGTCCGATGGCCGCGTGGTGGTCGCCGACATGGGACATCACGCCTACCATATCTTCGGCCCGAGCGGCGAGTTGGAGCGCATGGTGCGAATGGACGGCCCGCCCGGACTGGCGATCATCCGGATGCACTGGCCGGAGCCCGGAGGTCGGTCCCTCATCGTGGATGCGCGGGTCAGGGGCTTCGCCGTGGACTTTCGAGAGACGGACGAGTCCGACTTCACGTTCCCGAAGACCCGGGTGATCGAACGGATCGACCTCACGGGCGCCGACGCGGTGAGGGAAGTCGCCGCCGAGGGCTGGATGCCGCCGCGCTCCGATCCCGAAACCCTGGAAACGGGCGGTGGGCGTCGCATCGTGAGCCTGGAGGGTCCCCGCCGAGAGTTTGAACCGCCGCTCGCAGTGGGCGTGCTCCCCGATGGAAGGCTCGCGTATTCGGATTCGTCGGCCTACGCGATCAAGATCGCGGAGCGGGATGGCGTGGCCAGCCGAATCCTGACGCGGCCCTTCTTGCCCGAGCCCGTCACGGAGCGCATGAAGCGAGCCGAGAAAGACCGGCAACTGAAGGAAGCAGGCGTGAGTTCGGTCAGGCTGATGCCCGGCGGCGTGAGCGGTACTGGACCCGGGTTGGGAGACCGGGCCCGGGAACGGATCGAGTCGCTGGAGTTTTTCGAGGAAGTCCCCGTCGTCCGCAGCGTGCGGACGAGTTGGAACGGAATCATCTGGGTCCGGCGAAGGGGCGAGGAGCCCGTCTCAAGGGGCCCTCTCGACCTCCTCGCACCCGATGGGCGCTACATCGGAAGCTATCCCGCAGACGCGACCGCCATCCCGCACGCGTTCGGCCCGGGCGGGCTCGCCGCGTTCATCGAACGTGATGAACTCGACATTCAGACCGTCGTCGTGAAGCGGCTCCCGCTGCCGGTGAACTGACCGCAGGATTCGAAAACCCGGCGAACGCCCTCAGTACGAGACGCCGGTCGCCCGGCACAGCCAGCGCTGGAACGGGGCGGCGGTGCGGCACAGGGCGGTGAATCTCTCCAGGAAGTCGCCCGACATCAGGTCTTCTTCGCCCAGTTGCACGACGGCGATGAAGTCCTTGCGCCGCAGGTCCTCGATCAGCGGGTGATCCACGGCGAAGCCCTGCGGGGCGCGGACGAGGGAGTCGCCCGAAAGCTCGAAGGTCCCGCGAAAAGCGGGGTCGCGCGAGGCCCGCTTCCAGGCCTGCGGATCCTCGTCGATGGACGCGCGGATCTTGCGGAGCGCCGGCCCGCCGGGGCGCCAGGAGCCGCAACCCGTGAAGCAGTGCCCGGGCTGGATGTGAAGGTAGAAGCCGGGAGCGTGGGCGTCCTTGCCCGCCTCGTGCCGGAACTGGATGCCGGTGTGGGTCTTGTACGGACTCTTGTCCCGGGAGAAACGCGTGTCGCGGTAGATACGGAAGAGCGAGCCGCCGTTCGCCCTCGGGTCGGCGCGAAAGTGGGGACTGATCTCCTCGAGGGGCGTGGAGAAATCGGAGATGAAGCGGAGCGCCGGCTCCTTGACCTCCGCCTCGTACCGCGACTTGTTGGCCAGAAACCACTCGCGGTCGTTGTTCGCGGCCAACTCGCTCAGGAAGCTGAAGGTGTCGGGCGTGAAGTAGGCGGTCATTGCACGGTGGCTCGTCGGCTGGGGAGACGGGTATGATGAGCGGGGCCGATACCTAGGACGTCGGCCCGAACGAAACAAGCCGGGGAATCCCCATCGACCCGACAGGCCATCGACCGGAAAGCCTCCCGCCATGACGCGCACCGAACTCAGCCGGACCATCGACGCCCCGGTCGGAACGGTTTTTTTAACCGTCGCCGACATCTCCAACTTTTCGAAGGCCGTGCCGCACATCGAGCACGTGGAGTTCCTGTCGGAGACAAGGACAGGCGTCGGCGCCCGCTTCCGGGAGACACGGCTCATGGGGAGCAGAAGGGCGACCACGGAGCTGGAGGTGACCGAGTACGTCCAAGACGAGCGGGTTCGCTTCGTGTCCGACGCGGGCGGCACGGTCTGGGACACGACCTTCACCGTCGAACCGGACCCGGATGGCCGCGGGACGCGGCTGGTCATGGTGATGGAGGCGCGGCCTCACAAGCTCCTGGCCAGACTCGCCACGCCGCTCATGAAGAGAGTGATCGCCAGGGCGATTGAAGCCGACCTCGATGCCGTGAAGGCATACGCCGAGGCGGCCGGATAGCGGGAAGAAGGTGACCGACATGCTCGCAAGAGGGAGGCCGACCCGAATCGCTGCCACGCTGCTGGCCGCGTTGGCGGCTTCCGCGGCGCCGGGCGAGGGACTTGCGCAGGAGATCATCGAGCTTCCGGGCGAGGACCGCTGGCTCGAGCCCGACTTCGAGGAGGTCTACCGCGTCGGCGCCGCGCTCGGCGAGGCGTGGCAGGAGTTCGGCACGGTCGGCCGCGTGGGGTTCGACGAGGCCGGGAACCTCCACGTGTTCGACCGCCTGGCCGCGCGGGTCGTCGTCGTGAACCCGAACGGCGATTTCGTTCGCGAATTCGGCCGCAGAGGCGACGGGCCGGGTGAATTCCAGTCGGCCCTGGACATGGTGGTCATGCGCGACGGCAGGGTCGTCGTCGCGGACATGGGACATCGCGCCTACCACATCTTCGCTCCCACCGGGGACCTCGAACGCATGGTACGCATGGGCCGCGTCACGTGGATCCGGAAGATGGACGCCGAGGTTGGTGGAGAGTCTCTCATTCGGGGTGCGATAGTGCTTGGCTCTGCGTTTCGGGCCGTGCCGGGCGAAACCACGATCGCCTTCCCCGACCCACGTACGATCGAACGGATCTCCCTCAGTGGGGATGAGGCGGCGGTGGAGCCCGCAGCCGACGTCTGGGGCCCCGCCTGGACCAGGCTGAGGGAGCACGTCCTCCCCGGGGGGCGGCAGAAAATCATGAGCCGTGGCCCCCGGAGAGGGTTTGAGCCGGAGCTCTTCGCGGGCGTCCTCCCCGGCGGTCGCATCGCGTTCTCGGATTCCTCCGCGTACGCGATAAAGGTCGCGGAACGGGATGAGGGCCGGATCGGTACGATCCTCACCCGGCCCCTCTCACCCGAGCCCGTTACGGAACGTGTGATGCAGGCGGAGAAGGACCGCAGGTTGCGGGACATCGAAGGTCGTCCCGAAGGTTCGGTCTCCCGGTCCGCTGACGGACTGGTGGTATCCGGGACCGGCGGCGGGGCCCAGGAGCGCGAGCAGATCGAGACGCTGGAATTCGCCGAAGAGGTCCCCATCGTGCGAGACCTGCGCACGAGTTGGAACGGCCGCATCTGGGTCCTGCGGCGGGGCGACGAGCCCGTCAGCGACGGCCCCATCGACATCCTTGCCGCGGATGGCCGCTACCTCGGCAGCTACCGCACCGGAGCCACGCCGCTCCCCGACGCGTTCGGCCCGGAAGGGCTGGCCGCCTTCATCGAACGGGACGAACTGGACGTGCAGACCGTAGTCGTGAAGCGTCTGCCGCCGGACGTGAGTTGAGGTCACCGGCGGCGCTGGTATTGGATCGTTTGGAAGCGCGGTGAGAAGACGGCACGCAGGGCTGGCGGTCGGCGCGGTCGCCGTGCTGGTCCTCGCCGTTCCGCTGGAGGTCGCCGGACAGGAGTTGCCCCTCGCGCGGACGGACCAGGGCCGGTGGGCCGAGGTCATCGCGACCTCTCGCGGGAAGCTCGACTCGCTGCGGCGGGCGATGTCCATCCCCGGGCTCTCCATCTCGGTATCGGTGGACCGCCGGGTCGTGTGGTCGGAGGGGATGGGGTACGCGGACCTCGAACTTCGTAGCCCCGCGACGCCGCAGACCCGCTACCGGATCGGGAGCGTCTCCAAGATCCTCACCGCGGCCGGCGCCGCGCTCCTTCACCAGCGGGGCGAACTCGACCTGGATGCACCGGTGCAGGCGTACGTCCCCTCCTTCCCCAACAAGCCCGAGGGGGAGATCACGACGCGGCTCCTGGCGGGACATCTCGCGGGAATCCGGCACTACGTGGACATCGAGGCGGAGTACTACCTCACGCGGCGCTACGAGACGGTGTTCGAGGCGCTCGACCTCTTCCGGGACGACCCGCTCGTCGCGAAGCCCGGGACCGAATGGTCCTATTCGAGTTACGGATTCAACCTCATCAGCGCCGTGATCGCGGCGGCGTCGGGACGGGGCTTCCTGCAGTATCTGGGCGAGGAGGTGTTCGAGCCGCTAGGGATGCTCCACACGGGCGGAGACCACACCGACAGCCTGATCGTGAACCGCGCGCGCCCCTACGACCGCACGCCGGACGGCCGCCTCATCAACGCCCGCCACATCGACAACTCCCACAAGTGGGCCGGGGGCGGCTTCCTCTCCACGACGGAAGATCTGCTGCGCTTCGCCCACGCGCATCTGGAGCCGGGACTGTTCAGCCGGGAGACGCTCGACCTCGTGTGGACCTCCCAGCGCACGGCCTCCGGCGAGGAAATCGGGGTCGGAATCGGCTGGCGCCTAATGCCGCCCTCACGGGTGGGCGGGCGCCGCGCCGTCGGGCACGCGGGCGGCGCGATCGGCGGCAACGCGCTGCTCATCATCTACCCCGACGACGGCGTGGCCGTCGCCGTCGCCGCGAACATCGCCGACATCGGCTATCCGCAGGGCGGCGCACTCGTGTTCGGAGACGCGATCCAGGAGATCGCCGACCTCTTCATCGAGGCCCGCTGAACCGAGTCGTATCTCGCTTGCCGCTGGTGCTAACGGCGTCTGCCGTTGGCGCTAACGGCTTCCGCGGTGGACCAGCGCTGGAACCAGCTGTGCATCATGGCCCACGCCCGGATGTAGTTCGAGGGGCGGTCGTGCAGCCCATGTCGCTCGTCGTTGAGCACCACAAGAGCCGTAGGAATGCCGAGGTATCGCAGCCCGTTGTAGAACTCCTCGGCCTGGTTCGGCGGAGTGTTCTCGTCCTCACCGCCCGCGATCAGCATGGTGGGCGTCGTGACGTCGTCCACGCGCATGATGGGCGAATGTGCGAGGTGTCTCGTCGGATCCTCCCAGAATCGGAAGCTCCAGAACCCGTACCGCGCGCGCTGAGACTCGAACGACAACCAGTTGCTGACGGTGCAGTTGGCGGACGCCGCCGCGAACCTGTCCGTGTGCGAGACGACCCAGCTCGTCAGGATTCCGCCGCCGCTGCACCCGAACACGAACATGTTGTCGGTGTCGACGTATCCGCGCCCGATCACGTCATCCACGCCGTGCATCAGATCCTGGTAGTCGCCCTCGCCCGGGTACCGGTCCGTGATGGCGTCGGCGAATGGAGCCCCGTACCCCGTGCTGCCCCGCGGGTTGGTGTACAACACGACGTATCCCCGGGACGCCAGGTACTGCCAATCGAACCAGTAGTACGTGCTGCCGCCGACAGGTGACGCTCCGAACCCGTACATGGCGTGCGGCCCGCCGTGGATGCCCAGCACGAAAGGATACTGTCTCGACGGATCGAACCCCGGCGGTTTGACGATCCAGCCCTGGATTTCGAGACCGTCGTGCGACGTGTACCAGATCTCCTCGGTCTCCCCGAGCTGCCGGTGGTCCAGCACGTCGGCGTGGATATCGGTGACCTGACGGATATCGGAGGGGCGATCCAGGTCGAAAACCGCGAGATCACCGGCCTCCATGGGGTCCGTCCTGAGAGCCACCATCCGCCCGTCTCGCGACATGCCGTGCGGTTGCAGCAGATGATCGCCTTCCGTGACCGCGCGGGCGCCCTCTCCGCTCACGGGTGCGAAGAATAGGTTGACGGTTCCTCGATCCTGGGCGCCGAAATAGAGACCGCTGTTGTCCGGAGCCCACCACAGACCGTTCGGCGATCGGTCGAGAGCGCCCATGACATCGCGGCCGTTCGATCCGTCGGCGTCCATCACGCGCACCTCGGGATTGACGAACCGGTGGGTCGAATCACGCCACGTGTACGCGACGCGTCGCCCGTCCGGCGACACCGCCGGCGCCCCTGCGCGGCCGCGACCCGAAGTGATGGCGCGCCGCTCCCCGGTCGCCACGTCGATCGAGTAGATGTTCGTTCGCATGGGGAAACCGAAGGCGCCACCGACCTCACCTCCCGAGGCGAAGATCGTCGAGCCATCCGGACTCCAGGCCGGTTGCCCGTAGGAGGCCGGCCCGTCCGTGACCTTCCGCGGCGTGCCTCCCTCGGCGTCGACCACGTGGATGTGCCTGTACTGCCCAGCCGGATACCCGGTGCCGCGGAGTCGCGGGGGCGCCACCCAGTTGGCACCCGGCGGCGGCGATGGCATCTCCAGATCCCAGGGTTCGGGGGGGATCGGCTCGCTCATTGCGAAGGCGATGCTGCGCCCGTCGGGCGACCATGTGATCTGGGAAGGCCCCCGGATCAGGTGGGTGACCTGGGTCGTGCTGGCCTCCGCATCCATCCAGCGCACGAAGATCTGGGGCCCGCGCGGCTCCCCGGGCGCGACGTAGGCGATCCGGGTTCCATCGGGCGACCACGAGACGCCGGTTTCCTTCATCAGAAAACGGTTTCGGGTGCCGTCCGCGTTGACGATCCAGCTCTCGCTTCGCCAACGGTCGTCGATCGCGTCGACCGATTTGCGAGTGTAGATGATCTGCCGGCCATCGGGAGAGATCGCAGAGCTCTCGATCTCCTCCCAGTTGAGAAAGTCATCGAGTGAGAGAAGGGCTCCCGGCGACTGCGCGCCCACACCCGGCGGCAGACCGGCCGCGAGGAGCATCCCGAGTCCGACGAGGGTCAGGGTGGAGTTCCGAGAGGGCATCATTGGTACCTCCATGCGGGCCTGGCGGGAAGTGGAGCCGATCGGATTCGAACCGACGACCTCCTGCTTGCAAAGCAGGCGCTCTCCCAACTGAGCTACGGCCCCTCGATGCGGTGGGATAACAGGGAGTCCCACAGGGGGAAGGATGGGGCGCGCGCTCGCCGCCCGCCAGTTTCGTCGCAGTCCCGCTCAAGTCGAGGCCGGTGGGAGTTGCGACGCTTCAAGCCGGGCGCCTACGCTCCCTTGAGGACTTGAGCAGCTCAACTCCCGGAAGGCCGGTGGCCATGTCGGAATCTCGCAGGACGTTCCTGAAGCAGTCTGCGGCGACGGTGGCCGCCGTTTCCCTGACCGGTTGCGCTCCCGAAGCCGCTGGCGGGCGAGCCGCTGAGACCGATGGTGACGCGCTCTCTCGCACCGATGGCGCCACCCCCGTCCCCCTCCCCGCCGAGACCCTCCGGGCCGTCGCCGAAGCCGTCCTCCCGGACGAACTCGGCGAGGACGGCCGCGAACGGGCCGTGCGCGCCTTCGAGCGCTGGTCCGAGGCGCTGGAGCCCGTCGCCGAACTGAGCCATGCGTACCTGGTGCCCGAGATCCGGTACTCGGGGCCGGATCCCAGACCCGGATGGGTCGCGCAACTCGAGGGTCTCGAGAAGGAATCCGGGAGCCGCCACGGGGTGTCCCTCTCCGAACTCGACGTTCCCGGTCGCCGGGAACTCCTCGCAAGGCCGCTCGCGGAAGCCGGGCCCGACCTGGGAGCGCCCCAGAACGCGGACCACGTGGCGCTGGCGCTGACGGCCCACTTCTTCGGCTCCGCGATCGCGACGGACCTCTGCTACGGGCGGGCCATTCGGAGGGAACTCTGCCGCTCGATCGAGGGGGCCGAGGACGAACCCGCGCCGCTGGGAGCCGCGCCGTGAGCCGCGCAGTCGGACGGACCGCCAGACGGGTCGTGGAGAGCGACATCTGCATCATCGGCGGCGGGATCACGGCCGCCATGGTGGCGGAACGGCTCGCTGAGCGGACCGGCGCCTCGATCACCGTCGTCGAAGCGGGCGGGAAGACGGCGTCCCTCGAGGAACGCTCCGATACCAGGGCGCGGATGCTGGCCTACGGCGAGAATCCGTGGCCCAACGACCACATCCGCGGCCAGACCGGCTCGGGCGCGATGTACAATTCCATGGTCGTTGGCGGCGCGGCGATGCACTGGGGCGGCGCGGTCCCGCGCTTTTCGCCGGAGGACTTCCGTCTGCGGTCGCTCTACGGGGTCGCATCCGACTGGCCCATCTCCTTCGACGACATCGAGCCGTACTACCAGGAGGCGGAGGAGCGCATGGGGGTGGCGGGCGAACAGGGTCCCCCCGAGTACGACCCGCGTTCGAAGCCGTACCCCATGCCGCCGCTCCCGCTTTCATACAGCCTGGCGCGCATGCGGGAGTGGACGGCGAAGACCGACATCCCGTTCTGGACGCAGCCCTGGGCGCGCAACACGGAGCCGTACCAGGGGCGGGACGTCTGCCGCCGCTGCGACACCTGCTTCGTCTGCCCCACGGGAGCCAAGTACACACCCGACTTCACCTTCGACCGGCTGCTGGCGGACGGGCACATCGACCTCGTCACACGCACCCTCGTCCGACGCCTGAGTCTGGAGCCGGGCTCGGACCGGATCGCCGTAGCGGAAGCCGTCGACCGGGACGCGCCGGACGAGCCGGTCGAGTTCCGCGCGGGCACGTTCGTGATCGCCTCCGGCCACGCCTGGAGTTCCCACCTCCTGCTGCTCTCGGCAAACAGCCGCTTCCCGGACGGCCTCGCGAACCGCACCGGGAACGTGGGGCGGTACATGACGGGACACTGGTACCTCGCGGGCTTCATCAACCTCCCGATGCGGCTCTATCCCGGCATGTTCATCTACAACAGCCTCCTCTCCCGCCGCTTCGCCAGCCCGGGACCGCTCGACCGCTACGTGCGCCACGACCTGCGCCTGTGGGAGTCGAACGTCGGCCGCGCCCCAAGGCTCGAGGACGACGACGGACGGCTCCTTTGGGGCGATGAAATCATGGCCGACTGGAGGGCGCGTACCGAGTCCGAGTCCAGCGCGCGCGTCCGGGCCTACTACGACCTGCTACCGGACCGGGACAGCCGCCTCACGCTCGACGCCGCAAGGACGAACGAGCTGGGCGACCCCATGCCCAGGATCGACTACCGGCCCGCGAAGGAGAGCGTCGACCTGCAGGACCACACGGTCGAGACGATCTCGGGACGCTTCGAGGAACTCGCCCGCGCGGCCGGAGGCTCCATGAGGAGCATCGGGCGGCCATCCGAGCTGTGGGAGCACCCCGGCGGCGGCTGCCGCATGGGCGACGATCCGGCCACGAGCGTGGTGGACCGGTGGGGCCGCACCCACGACCACGAGAATCTCTTCGTGGTGGGCGCACCGACCATCGTCTCCGGCGGGTGCGCGAACGGGACTCTCACCTTCTGCGCCCTCTCCCTCATGTCCGCCGAGGAGATGGAAAAGGAACTCCCCTCGACCTGACGCGGACGGCTACATCCGTCTCCCCAGGTCGAGGCGATGCGTCTTCGCGATTCGCCCGGCATCCCCTTCTTCGACACCCGCTTCGGATGCGAAACGCCGCCAGTGGCCCACCGCGGCGAGTACCCGGTCGACGACGCGGCTCGCGGCCGGAACCCTGAGCCCGGACGTCTCGGCGAAGCTCCGCAGATCGGCGCGTTCGAACCCGTCGCGCTTGCCGGCGAGGCTCATCTGGTGCTGGCCTGTCCACAAACCCTGCGGGTTGTAGGCGTACGCCACGTCATATGCCGGCGACAGCCGCCACATCCCGCTACGGTTCATCAGGAACGCGATGTTCTTCACGTGATCGTCCTGATTCCGCGCGACGACGTTGAAGACCGCCCGGCGGTACTGCTCCTCGACCACCCCCATGCCGAGCCCGAGCCTCCGGATCGTCTCCACGGCCTGC
Organism: Candidatus Palauibacter scopulicola; assembly: GCF_947581915.1. Lineage (NCBI taxonomy): Bacteria > Pseudomonadati > Gemmatimonadota > Gemmatimonadia > Candidatus Palauibacterales > Candidatus Palauibacteraceae > Candidatus Palauibacter > Candidatus Palauibacter scopulicola. The sequence goes on along the minus strand of NZ_CANPWG010000014.1, from coordinate 97,667 downwards.
TCGTAGGCGTATGCGTTCGGCAGGTTGTAGTCGAAATGCCGGAGCGCCGCGAGGGACTGCATGTGGATCTTCCGCCCCTTGGTGTCGCGGTCGAACCGGCGCGTCATGAAATGACTCCGGCCGCCTTCGTGATGCAGGCGGCATTCAGACATCTCGATCCCGGCTTCGCGCGCCATCAGGTGATACGCGTACTCGATACGCCCGTAGCCGCGTGGATCCGCGAGTTCCCGGTCGCGGTTGTTGGAGACGCCGTCGAATTTGAGGATCCAGTGCTCGAAGCCGGCTTCCGCATCCACCTGGCCGGACCGGAATTCGCCCGTCGCCGGATTCCAGGCGAGCACCGCCTTCGCCCGTGCGCCGCCCGCAGAGGTTCCCACGCGGAGGATGTCTTCGAGCGCTCCGCCTTCTCCGCCGCTGTCCAACCTGCCCGCCAGTCGACCGCGCTCGCCGAGAACGCGGTTGGCGAGATCAACCAGTTGCGCGACCTCAACCTCGCCTCCGTTCCCGCTCCGTAGCGCCGGTTCGAACTCCAGCGCCCCGACGCCGCGCTTGCCGATGTAACAGAGCCGGTCCACCGGACTAAAGTCCTCGAGACGGCGCCCGGTCTCCGCCAGCCAGACGTCGATCAGCCGGTGGCCGAAACTGTCCGGCAACGCATCGGCGAGAAGGCCGGGCAGGCCCGTGAACGCCTCACCGAGCGCCGGGAAAGCATACGGTGCTTCGCGCACGGGCATCGCCATGGGAGACACCTCGATACCGACCGACAGGAACTCGGGATCGTACTGGAACACGCCGAGCCCCCGCCCGGCATCCCAGGACACTGCGCCGATCCGGCGGCCCCACAGGTTCACGCTGGCGTCAGTCATTCAGATTCGTCGGCCCACGACCAGGGGTCGCCCCGAGACCCGCCCTTCCGGGGACGCGCTCGCTGCCGTTCCCTGCCGCCCGAGTCCACGCGTTCAATGGGCCGGACTTCCACCGGCGGCACCGCGTTCAGCAGACCTTCACCCAAGCCAAGGGAAATAGCGACGCGCAGCAGGCTGTCCAGACCGCTCGGCTGGCCGGCCTCGATGCGGCGAAGCGTGCGCAGTCCTATTCCTGCCTCTTCGGCCAGCGTCCGCTGCGTCACGTTTCTCGCAAGGCGCAGCGTCGCAAGGCGACGCCCCATTTCGGTCCGCAGCGCACGGGAAGTCAGGTTTTCGTGCGTCACGCCAGCAGCCAAGATCAGCTCCCAAGCTCCGCAAACTGCCGTTGATCCGAACCCAAATTGCCGCTAGATCGCTTAGGCGTCAAGGGGCCATATATTGCCTTCTAAAACTTTTAGTAAACTTATACGGCCACATGTTACCTCTTATTTTTCGAAATAAACCGAACGATGCCGTGATGGAGAAGCCCTATCTCAAGAGTAGCGGGGCGTCGGCTACGGGCGCTTTTCGCCGGCGGTTACGGGGAAGCGGAGGTAGTTCTCCGGAGGTGGGAGGCTGCACACGGAGTGGGGGGTGAAGGCGCACGGCGCGTTGTAGGTGCGGTTGAAGTCGATCGTCGTCCAGCCGTCGTCGCCCGCGAGGGGGGCGCGCATGTAGCGGCCCGCCTGGTAGGTGTCGGTCACGGCGGTCGAGTCCCACAGGCTGATGAAGTAGGAGCGGCTCGACGCACCGGCGAAGGCCATGAGCCGATGCTCCGCCCCGTCAACGCGGAAGACGAGATCTCCGGGCGCGGTATTCTCGAGCGTCCCGCCCCTCACGTCGGCCAGAGAGACCGTACGCGGCTCCGGATAGGGCTCGAAGCGCGCCGTCACCCGCCAGTCGTTCGTGATCGGGAAGTACCCGGGAAGCTCGAAGGCGGCGAGGCGCGGGGCGTCCGTATCCCAGACCCGAAGCCAGAGTCGCTCCGTTCCCGGCTCGGCGTGGACCCGCATCCCGAGCGACCCCAGCGCCAGCCGAACCGTCCCCTCGCTCCGGTCGTCGGGCAGGGGCATCGGTTCCGTCACGGTCTCACCGACCTCGCCGGTCACCGGCTCCCGCACGTGCAGACCGCTCCCGGCTTCGGGAACGAGGCGCACGACCCCATCCTCCAGGTACAGCGTTCCGGCCAGGGGCGGCGCATCCTCCTCGGGCAGGACGATGGCCGCGGATCGGTCGGAACCGAGGGTGTTCGCACCTTCCCGCAGTTCGAAGAGCCCGTCCCAACTGATGACGCCCGCATTGGGGTTCGCGAGGCTGCGCCGCCGCCCCTCCCGCCACTCCTCATGCTCCGCCGCCAACACGTCGGCCTCCACCGGCGCCGGATCGGGCCAAGTTTCCCTTGCGCAACCCGTCCAAAGAACGCTGATGGCCACGGCTAGGATCGCCCCTCGTTCCTTCACGGCCGTGATGCCTTCCCGGGCGGGTATTTTTCGGCGTTCAGGCGGAGTTTCTCCTCTGCCGCACCCAGCAAATCGATGTTGGCCACGTCCGCGAAGCGGAGGATGCCCAAGAACACATCGGCTGCCTCCTGCCTCACGTCCCCGAGGCGGGTGCCAACCGCGTCCTGGCCCCACCTAAAGAGGGCGAGAAGTTCCCCTGCCTCGCTTGCGACCAGCGCCGCGAGATTTCGGGGCGTGTGGTATTCCTCCCAATCCCGAGCCCGAGCGGGTGTCGCGTCCCTCACTGTCGCGTCGTTCATCCACGGAACCTGTTTTCGTTGTGCCATTCCAGGTAGCCGGGTCCCGGCCGATTTCTCGGGGCGTGTGGGGACCCACAGCTTGGTCCCGCGCAGCTTGAGGTAGTTCTCGCCGTCATTGAAGTCCGTTCGCATGCGCTCGCTCACCTCAACCTGATAGTCCGGCGTCACCGTTACGTATCCCGCGTCGAACAGCCGATGGACATCGGACCTCAGCAGCATACCGTTCTGTACGTAGTTCACAGGTGTAACGGAGAAAGGTTTGATATGCGCGGCGTCGAGCGCTGGGAGGGCTCGCTCGCGAGTTACTGCGCACTTCCGTTCGTAGACGTCGGTGACGACGCTCCGGAAGATACCCTGTCCCACACGATGTCGTGTTGGCACGAAGTCCCCATAACCCCCCGGCAGCTCCCAGCTCCGTTCGAGTTCCCTCTCCGATACGCGAGTCGCATGTAGCCGATCCGACACTTGCCGCCACAGCTCTCGACCTATGGGACTCTTGAGATCGTACCTAGCTCCTCGCTGTGTGCTTGGAGCCCAGTCAGCCGGTTGGGGGAACCAGTCTTCTTCGTCCCATAGGAACGGTTCGGCCAAGAGGATGCAGCCGATCATGTAGTCTTCCCACGATCGCGGAGAATCCTGCCGGAGTCGCGCTGTGCGGTGGCGCACGTCCTCCAGACTCGTAGCGCCGTTTTTTTCCCCGAACGCCTGCCAGGCGAGACTGATCGGAAGTGGCGTGTAATGCTCGAAGAAGCCCCCACCAACGATCACGTTGTGGGGGCTTCGAAGTTTGAAGAGCAGCGGTTGACCACGCTGAAGAACGCCGAATTTCCCACCCCATGGCTTGGGAGTCCAGAAGTTCACTTCCTCGACCTGCTCGCGGCGCGAGAGTGTGCGCAGGTGGTCGAACCACTGCTTGTCCGTGACCGCGACGTATGCGTTCAAGGCCTACCTCTTGTATTCGCTCGCCGAGACCGTGCCATGCGGCTCCGTTGGAGTCCCACCATGGGTCGCCGAGAGCTGCTCGCGCAACCCGGGGAATCTGCTAGGCAAGAGAACTTTTTCTTAGCAAATCGCTAAGGAAAGCGAACACGGCTTCGCTTTCCTTAGCGACCAGAAAAGTCACCCGCGGGAGACTCTCCCAGGATGCGCAGGCCCCCCCTACGGGACCAATCCTTCCAGGGCGGCGGGGTCGCGGGGGAGGGCGTCGGTGAGGACTTCGGCGCCGTCCTCGGTGACGAGGACGACCTCTTCCACGAACACCGAGACGCCGAGGTCGTGGTTGTAGTACCACGGCTCGATCGTGAACACCATCCCGGGCGCGAGCGGTTCGTCGAGAAGGGCGGGATCTCCGGTCGAGAGCCCGATGTGGTGGCCGAAGAAGGAGGGCGTCTGCATGTAGCGCTCCTCCTCGTCCGGGATCGCGTCGTACGCCACCTGCGTGAGTTCGCGCAGGGTGACGCCGGGGCGCACGGCGGCGATCACCGCCTCCGCCGCCCGCGTGCTCACGAGGAGCTTCTCGCGCTGGACCTCGGTGAAGGCGCCGTTCGCGGGGAAGGTCCGTCCCACATCGCTCACGTATCCGTTGATCTCGCACCCGACGTCGAAGATCACGAGGTCTTCGTCCTGCAGCGTGCGGTTGCGGCGGTCGTAGTGGGCCGCGAGGACGCGCCACGGCCACAGGCTGTTCGGACCTGACTTGATGATCGGGGTGAACGGGATGGACTGGGCGCCTGCCTGGCGGCAGGCGCGCTCGAACTCGCCCTGGAGCGTGCGCTCGTCGACCCCCGGCCGAACCAGGGCGGCGGCCGCCCGGATCCCGCGCATCGTGGCGTCCGCCGCGCGCCGCATGCGCATGATCTCGGCGGGCGACTTCACCATGCGCAGGCGGGCCACGATCTCGAACGCGTTCACCAACTCCGCCTCCGGGAAATCGTCCCGCAGTCGCCGGATGAGAGACGCCGTGGGGTCGAGACTCCCGATCAGGGGAACGGCCGGGTCGGGAACCTCACCCGCGGCGCCCGCGTTCACCCGAAGGATCTCGCCCCTCTCCACGCGCTCGCGCAGGAAGCCGTCGAGTTCGGCGATGCCCCGGTAGTCATCCGCGCCGCCGATGCCGCGGATCTGGTAGTCGTCGAGCAGCGGGCGGCCCGGGAAGTCGTTCGGTCGGCCCGGGTTCTCGAAGCGCGGATCCCGCTGCGGCATGAAGAGGATCGAGATGCCGCGACTCGCGTCCAGCACGAGCATCGACTGCGGGACTTCCAGCCCCGTCAGGTACCAGAAGTCCTCGAGCTGCCGGAACGTCTCGCCGTGCGTGATGCCGTCCGACGAGGGGACGAGCAGGAGACCGCCCCCGGTGGCGCGCAGGCCGTCGACGATGCGGTTGCGGCGGAACTCGTATTCCTGCGGGCGAAAGCCCGGCCGGACCCAGTCGGAGTAGCGCTGCTCGGGCGTCTGGGCCGAGAGGAGGGTGGGACCGCTCGGCACGGAACCGAGGACCACCGCAACGGCGAGCAGCGAACTGGCGGACCCGCGGCGCCCGAACCGCCGGCGCCTCGGCCGCCGGCCCGTCATGCGCGGGGCGGGCACGGAGTTCACAGCCGCCAGACCACGAGGAACTGGACCGCGCTCTCCGACACGTCCGTTCCCAGCTTGTTGCGCCAGTACTGGTATTCGATGCCGCTCATCAGGCGACCTCCCTCGCCGCCCAGGATCCGGCCCACGTCCACGGTCAACTGCGGCTGGGCGAGGATCCAGGCGCGGACTTCGTCGCCGAACTCATTCGTTACGGCGGGAATGTACTCCGCGTGGCCGGTGAAGGTGAACGTCTGGCCCAGCATCTCCCACGTCGCGAGCCAGTTCACATCGAACATCCAGCCGTCTTCCGTCGCCGGCGCGCCGCCGTTGTCGACCCCGCTCGAAGCGTCGACGATGCGGGCGAAGTCCGTGTTGAGGAAGGCGAACCCCGGGATGTCCCACGACGCCCGGAACCCCGGCGTGTACTTGAGCACCTTCGCCTGCGAGCCGTAGTTCACGCCGCCGAGCAGGGCGAAGTCGCGGATCGGGCCGAAACCCGCGCGGCCGCCGCCGATCTTCCCGAGACTCAGCGACGGATACCACTCGCCGTACAGGTCCTTCTCGTTGATTCCGTCGTTCCCCCCGTCCGCGGCGTAGTCGAAGAACATGAAGTGGTCGCCCCACGACCACTGCGCGGCGTGCTGGAAGGTGACGATGGTCGTCCCGTGTCTCGTGTCCGTGAACGGGTTCACGAGCTTGCCGAGCTGGAGCTGGAATTCAGCCTGGCCGGCCGCGGCCGCCGGCGCCGCGAGGAGGAGCAGAACTGTGGACAACCCGCGAAGTGACCGTGCGGTCAGGTTCATTCAGCCTCTCTATTGCAGGAGGATCGGGGCTAACGCGTGTACGCGCCGGGAGGTTACAGCCAGATGAACTTCGCGGCGAACACCAGCGCCACCACCAGCAGCATCGGCGGGCACTCGCGCCAGCGGCCCGCCAGCACCTTGATGGCGACGTAGGTGATGAAGCCGAGGCCGATTCCATCGGCGATGGAATGCGTAAGGGGGATCGCGATCGCGGTGACGACCGCCGCGGCGGACTCGGTGATGTCGTCCCATTCCACGTCCTTCAACGCGCGGGTCATGAGACAGGCGACGTACAGAATTGCCGCCGCGGTCGCGAACGGAGGGACGGACTCCGCCAGGGGTGAGAGGAAGAGACAGGCGAGGAAGAGCCCGGCCACGACGACGGCCGTCAGACCGGTGCGGCCGCCGGCGCTCACGCCCGCGGCGCTCTCGATGTAGCTGGTCACCGACGAGGTCCCGAGCAGCGTCCCCGCCACGGTCCCGGTCGAGTCGGCCATGAGCGCCCGCTCGATGCGCGGCAGCCGGCCGTCGTCATCCAGGAGGTCGGCCTGGTGCGCGACCCCGATCAGCGTACCTGCGGTGTCGAAGAGGTCCACGATGAGGAAGGTGAAGATGACGGCGATCATGCCCATTTGCAGCGCGGCGCCGATGTCGAGCGCGAGCAGCGTGGGGGTCGGATCGGGCGGCAGCGACGCGAAGCCGTGCCATTCCGACACGCCCAGGATCAGGCCCATGGCCGTCACGCCGAGCATGCCGAGGATCGCCGCGCCCGGGACGCGGCGAGCCGAGAGCGCCGCGATCGCGCAGAAGCCCAGCAGGGCCAGCACCGCCGGCGCCGCCGTCAGTTCGCCCACGGTGAGGAGCGTGTCCGGACTCCCCTCGATGATCCCCGCGCTTCGAAGCGCGATCACCCCCAGGAAGATCCCGATACCGGCCGAGATCGCCATCTTCTGGCCCCGGGGGATCGCGTCGATGATCCAGCGCCGCACCGGGAGCACGCTCAGCGTGACGAACAGCGTCCCCGACACGAACACGGCCCCGAGCGCGACCTCCCACGGATACCCCATGCCGAGCACGACGCCGTAGGTGAAGAAGGCGTTCAGCCCCATCCCCGGCGCCAGCGCGATCGGGTAGTTCGCGTACAGTCCCATCACGAGCGTGGCGAAGGCCGTCGCGAGGCAGGTCGCGACGAACACGGGACCGAACGGCATCCCGGCCTCGGAGAGGATCGACGGGTTGACGAAGGCGATGTAGACCATCGTCAGGAAGGTCGTGACCCCCGCGGTCACCTCCGTCCGCACGTCGGAGCCGCGCTCCGACAACCCGAACCAGCGCTCCAGCGTCCCCGTCATCGCCTCGCCTCCGATGGTTCCGTGGTGACCTGTCCCTCAAGAAACCTCTGCGGAAAAGCAACTCGCGTAGAGCGCCTCGACCCGCTCTACCTCATCCGCGGTCAATCGTTCGAACTCACGGGTGCGAGCCCGCTTCGACAGCCTGCCGCCATTCTGCCGGAGGAACGTAGACAGGAGATCGATCGTCCGGTCCGGCATGTCCGCCACTTCCTCCTGGACCCGCCGCGCGAACTCGTCGTAGCCCTCCAGGTATGCAACTTCGTCCGGGAGATCCCGGATCACGGTCTCCTCGACGCATCGATAGAGGAACTCGGCGTGAGCCGTGGCGTCGAAGAACCGGTAGAAGTCGCCCGTTTCGTTCAGAACCTCGACGTTGTGTCCACTCGTCGCGCGCCATTCAACCAGGGGCAGGACCCTCGACGAGTAGCTCCGGAGAACCTCGCGGTACTCCGAGATCCGCCTGAGCATGGGCACGCTCACCGGGAATACAAGGTGCGGCGGATTGTAGCCCGCTCGGGCGAGAACGTGATGGATCAACCAGCGGTGAAGGCGTCCGTTCCCGTCTTCGAAGGGATGGATGTACACGAAGCCGAAGGACAGGGCCGCCGCGGATATGACGGGATCGACGGACGTTTCTTCCGCCATCCGGCCATACTCGACCACGCCCCGCATCAGATCCGGGAGGTCGTCCGGACGTGCGCTGATATGCTCCGGAATCGGATCGCGCGTCGCCCGGTTGCGCTCGCCGATCCACCCGCCCTCGGTCCGGACCCCGAGTTCGACGAATCTCGAGTCCCCGATCACGAGTTCCTGCAGGCGCACCAGTTCATCGACCCCAAGGTCTCGCTGGCCGGCCGCGCCGATCGCCTGGCCCCACCGGAGCCCGCGATCCGGCGTCGGGTGCTCGCCCTCGATCTGAAACGATGCCTGGCTGTCCTCGAGGAGTAGAAACGCCGCTGCGCGCCGAACGATATCCGGATGGGTACGACCAACGACAACTTGAGCCTGCTCGCCGAGGCGCATGTCCGAATAGCGCTCAAGCTCGGGAGTCCGCCGGACGAGCGGACAGAACCGGTTCGTGCCGGGCAGGTTGTTGCGCACACGATGCCGTCGTGAGAGAGGGCCGCTCGCCGAAGCAAACTGCTGCTTTGGATCCACCACGGGAACGGCCTTCACCTTCCCGGCGTCGGGGAGATCCAGGCGCGTGTCCAGCAGCCACTCGTACAGGAACCAGATGCGGCGCACGTAGGCGCCCGTTGGCTTGGCACGCACCATACGCACGATCTCTCGCGGGTCGATCTGCCTGAAGAGAGCAGCGAGCACCCCCAAGCTCACCCCCTCCCACTTCAAAGCGAACTCGAGGTGTCCTCGAAGACTCTCCTCCGGGGCGTGGCCCGGAGAAAGCAACATCCACTCGCGTGTCGAGGTGGGGCGATGACGCTTGGCGATGGCGGCCATCCGTGGCGGCAGCGGAACTTCAAGGTCGTGCCGCGCAATGAGCGCAGCGTAACCCGCAGGTTGCCCCGGTTCTGGAGGCCGCCATCGGAAGCTCATGGAAGAAACCGCATAGTTCACGGAGTTGCCGTTTTCGCAAGAAAACCTTCACGAACCGCCGAAAACTATCACAAATCCAGCGAAACGCAAGAAAATGTTCACAATTTTCCAGCATGGGGGAAAAAAGATCACAACCCGAGCCCGTATTCGGTCAAAAATCTTTCACGGATTTGCGAATCGCTTCACAATAGGCGCCAAATGCCAGGAAACCTTCACGGATTCGTAGGTCTCTTCACGGATGTGCGGCACGCAAAGGACGCTCACCGAATCAGGCGGGGGATTCTTCCGGCATCGGGACGAGTGCGTTCGGGCCGGTGAAGTGCAGGCCGACGGCGACCCGGCCGGCCATGCTCGAGGCGGCTGCCCGGTACACGTCGGCCTGGATCCGGTAGCTGCGCGCCGCGCGTGGAGCCTGGGCCGCCGTGATGTCGTGCGTCTTGAAGTCGATGACGAGGGCGTCCAGGCCCTGTTCCAGGCCGAGGGCTCCCGTTAGGCGGGGAGGCGCGGTGCCGGAGCCCGGGCCGGGGCCGGCGAGGCGCCGGTACAGGTCGAAGGCGCCGAACCGCCAGTCCCGCGCGCCCACGAGGTGCGTGAAGGTGAGTTCCTTCCAGTAGTCGCGGCCGAGTTCGCCCTCCGTGTACCAGGCCCACTCCTCGCTCGCCGCCACGCGGCGGATCTCCTCCTCCAGTTGCTCGCGGTATTCGCTGCCGGGACGGAGCATGGCTTCGAGTTCGGGTTCGTCCAGCGAGCCGATGGTCTCCTCGACGACGCGCGCGATCTCGGCCTCCGCCTCCAGCCGCTCCAGCACGCCGTGGATGATCTGCCCCCGGACCACGGCCGGGAGCCCCGCCTCCTCCGCCGAGGCTTCGGGCGCGAAGTGCCACGGGGCGAGCGCGCCGTGCCTGTACCGGCGCTCCCATTCCTCCGGATCCTCTTCCAGGAGCATGAGTTCGGTCGCCGAACGGGTCCAGCGCAGCGGCGGCTCGGAGAGCGGCTGGATCAGCGCCGGCGGCTCGGCGACCTCGTATCCGTCCAGCCACGCGAGCGTCGGGGGCCGGCTCGTCTCCGGGGCGGCGCGCACGGCCGGATCGCCCCGCTCGGGAGCCTCCCCCTCGGCGAGCCAGCGGTCATAGCCCTTGCCCTCCTTCGGTCCCGCGAGGACGAGCCGGTCCCGGGCCCGCGTCGCGGCCACGTACAGGAGGCGTGCTTCCTCCGCCGTCGCTTCGAGTTCCTCGCGACGCAGGATGCGGTGGCCCCGCGCCCCCCGGTCGGACGCCTTGAGGCAGAACAGGGGTCCGAGTTCGGGATCGGACCAGTACTCGTTCGTACGGGGGGTCCAGAGCTTCCGCTCGACGCGGATCAGGAAGACGAGCGGCCACTCCAGCCCCTTCGCCTGGTGGATCGTCGAGAGCGTGACGACATCGTCTTCCTTCGAGTACAGCGGGGCCTGCGGAAGTCCGATTTCCCGGTTCGTTGATCGATCCCACACTTCGAAGAAGGTGGAGAGGTCGCTGGCGCGATGGGATTCCGCGAAATGGATGAGGCTCTGCAGGTTCGCGAGAACCTCCTCCGCGCCCTCCATGAGCAGGACGTGGAGACGATATCCGGTACGCTCGAGCAACTCCTCGATGATCTCGTCCAGCGCGAGCCTCGGCGCGAGTTGGCGCAGATCGCCGAGCACCGAGAGACCCTGCGCCAGCGCGCCCCGCTCGATGCCGGTCAGTTCCGGATGGTCCGGAGCTTCGGGCCATTCCCCTTCCGCCAGCCACCGCTTCGCGCGGCGGAGCAGCGGCCCGGACCGCTGGAGCATGTGCATGCGGGCGATCGTCTCGTCCCGGAGACCCACGAAGGGCGAGCGCAGGTAGCCGAAGGCCCGCACGTCATCGCGCTCGTTCTGAAGCAGGCGCAAAGCGTTGAGGACGTCGAGGATCTCCTGGCGCTCGCCGAGGTGCGCCATCCCGGAGACGAAGTAGGGGATGCCATAGCGCTTGAACGTCGTCTCGACATGCCCGATACCGGTGCGGGCGCGGTAGAGGACGGCGATGTCGCGGAACTCGAGCGGGCGAAGCTCGCCGCTGTCGGGGTCGCGGACCTCGTCGCGGCCCACCGAGGCGAGGATCCGGCACGCGATGCGAACGGCTTCGGCTTCCCGGCGTTCGGCGACGTTGTTCCCCTGGGCAAGGACCCACTCGACGCCGGTCTGCGCATGGTCGGGCACGCCGGCCACGAGCTCGGCGTAGTCGATCCGGCTCGGGAGCTCTTCTTCCGCGAGCGCGCGGCCCGTCTCGTCCATCGAGACGCGGCCGACGATGTTCACGAAGTCGACGATCGGAGGCGCGCTGCGGAAGTTCCTCGGAAGATCAAGGATCTCGCCCTGCTCGGCGAAGTCGGCGGCGACCGCGTTCCACACCGAGATGTCCGCTCCGCGGAAGCGATAGATGCTCTGCTTCGGGTCGCCGACGAGGAAGAGCTGCGGGCGATCCACGCCGCGCCCGATCGCGAAGGCGATGTCGCGCTGTGTGAAGTCGGTGTCTTGAAACTCATCGATGATGAGGATCCGGTAGCGATCGCGGATCGCGGCGAGCGCGGCCTCGCCCGAGGGGCCGGCCAGGAGGTCGGCCGCACCCAGCACGAGGCTGTCGAAATCGCGCCGGTTCTCTTCCTCCAGCCATGCGTCCCAGCGCGCGCGGGCCTCGAGCCCCAGTTCGACGAGGTCCGCGCAGATCGCGAGCGCTTCCTCGTCGCTGGCCTCGCTCTCCCTGCACACGGTCCTCAGCACGGGCAGGTCGAGGCCGGGGCCTTCTTGCGGGAACAGGTCGAGCGTGTCGCGGGTCTCCGGTGGCGGGTCGCCGCGGAGCCACTTTGCGTACCGTCGTTCCCGCCAGCGGAGGTCGCGCAGTACGTCCCGTACGTGGTCGATCGCCCCCTTGGAGTGCTGCCACCCGGTGAGCTTCCAGCGTCGCAGGAGCCTCTGCGCGGCGGGGTTTTCCTCGTCCAGCCGCTCGAGCAGGAGCGCCTTGATCAGGTCGTCCTGTTCCGCCCACGCCTCGTCCTCATCGAGGATCTCGAATGTGGGGTCGATCCCGAGCCGCAGGGCGTGCTCGCGCAGCAGCTCGCCGCAGAAGGAATGGATCGTGCCGACGGAGGCGCGGTCGATGTCCCAGCGCAGGTCGTCCGCGCGCGGGGACGCCTCGATGCGCTTGCGAAGCTGTCGCTTGAGGTCGTAGGCCGCCTTCTCCGTGAACGTGATCGCGGCGATCTCATCCAGCCGGCAGGAGACGGCCGGCGGCGCGAGCGGTTCTCCCGTCTCCCCATTCACGCCGAACGGAAGGCCCAGCCGCCACATGATCTTGCCCACGACGGTCGTTGTCTTTCCCGTGCCCGCGTTCGCAACGAGCAACGTGTCGTCCTCCGACCGAATCGCCCGCACCTGTTCGGGCGTCCACCGGATCTCAGCCACTGGCCTCGTCCCCGAAGTCGCCGAAGCGGTGGCCCTCGGCGAGCTGGGCGTCGCTGCGGCGCACCTCGCGAGGCGGATCCCAGGACCACCAACCCCCCTTCCGCGAGACGACCGCCTCGAAGCACCCGGCCCGCACGCGGGCGGGGATGGAGAGCGCCATCGTGAGCGCCCGCTCGTACCGTTCCTCTCCGAATCTGACCAGCCCTCCGTTGAGGGGACTCCCGGGACTCCTGATGGACCGGTACCGGCAGCTGCCCATCGCGTACCCCCGATCGGCCATCACCTGCGCATAGAGCACCCCCTGCAGCGCGGTCGCGTCATCGAATCTCGGCGCCGGCGGGGGCTTGCCGCTCTTGTAGTCGAGCACGTGAAACACCCCCGTCCCGCCCGCGTCCCGGTCGAGACGGTCGATGCGGCCGCAGAGGCGCAGGCGGGCCGCGCGGCCGCGGATGTCGGTGCCCGCGAGCATCGCACGCTCGTCGTCGAAGCCGAACCCGACCTCGGTCTCGAACGGACGTTCACCCTTCTCGGCCATGTGTCCGAGTTCCCACCCGATGTAGTTGCGGACGGCGGTGACAATCCCCTCCCGGGTCTGCTCCCACAGGCTGGCGACGCCGAGCCACTCCCCCTTCTCCGCGCGCTCGGCACAGACTTCATCGGAGATCTCCGCGAGGCGGTCCTCGACCGACCCCTCCAGGGCGACGGGAAGCCTCCCCATGAACTCGGCGTAGAAGCGTTCGAGGATCTCGTGCGCGACGCTGCCGAAGGTGAGGGGCGTCGTCTCCTCCTCCGCCTCCTCCACGCCTTCCAGCCAGAGCACGCGTTCGACGAGGAAGGTGAAGGGAGACCGGGCGTAGGCCTCGAGTTGGCCGGCGGACCATCGATAGTCGTCGTGGAAGCGACGCTCCAGTTCCCGGAGCACATCCGGATCGCGCAGGTGGCCGTTCCATGGATTCGGCCGAAAGGCCGGGTGCACGGCCCTCCCAGGGCCCGGCGCTGGCGCCGGAAGGAGGAATCCGGGATAGCGCTCGAGTCCCGGACCGCGGTGGATCTCGGCCGCCGCCGCCACGATCGCACGCGCGACGCGTTCCGGGCGGGCGGGCGCGATTCGCGGCCGCTCCGCCGAGTCCGGAGCCCCCAGAGCCCCGTGGATCGCAAAGGCGGCCCGCCGGTCCGCCTCGGCGGGGGTCACGGGGTCGAGCTCGTCCGAGGGGCGACGGATCCGGGGCAGCTCGGCGGCGTCCTCGTGACTGGGGACCATGAGCGACGGAAGTAGCGGCGTGCCGCCCGCGTCCGTGGTGCGGTAGCTGATGCAGACCGGGCCGGCCTGCTGCGTGACCGCGCGCCATAGGCCCCGCTCGCGGCGCAGCGTCTCGTCCCGGTGGGCCAGCGGCAACCCGAGGGCCGCGAGGCGGCGGCGCTCCGTGTCCGTGAACACGCCCGTGGCGCCCCCGGCGCGGGGGAACTCGCGGTCGTTCGCATGCACGACGAAGGTGTGGGCGAAGGGCACGAGCGCGGCGTCGTGCGCCTCCAACACCTGGACGCCCTTCTGCCCGGGCGTCGAGAGGACGAGTTCGTTCGCCTGCAACAGCTTGCCGAGCAGCGCGTGCCACCCCGCCGGCGGGAGCGGGTCGTCCGGGTGGTCGAGTTCCCTCCATTCCCGCAGCAGTCGTTCGAGGAGGAGGATTCCGCGCTGGTCGGAACGCACGACCTCCCACCGTTCCTCGACCGGGTCGCACACGCGGCGCCTCAGCCGGAACACGCCGCGATCCTCCCTGAGGAGCGCGAGCGTGAGGTCGATCCAATCCGCCTCGGAGCGGGCGTCGGCGAGCGGATCGAGCACCTCCCGCAAAGCGCCGAAGGCCTCGATGTCCTTCTCCACACGATCGAGGAAGAGCCCCCGCCCGCGGATCTCGCGCGCCTTGTTCTCGACGAGCGAACGCAGCTGCTGGAGGGCGCCGGTCCAGCTCTCGAGCCCCACCACGCGCCGGAGCGCCGCGATGGCGTCGATGCTGCGCAGATCGACGCGCGTGTCGAAGTAGGGGTGCGCGAGGAGGGCGCGCAGCGACCGGTAGTCCCAGTTCCGGCCCGCCCCCCGCAGGATGAGGAGGAGTGCCCTGAGGGCCGGGATCTCGTCCAGCGGCGTCCGGATGCGGGCCGTGGCGGGGACGCCCGCCCGCCGCAGCGCCCGGTACGCGCGGTGCGTGTTCTCGCGGCCGGACCTCGCGACGACGGCGATCCGATGCGGTTCCTCGGTACCCGCCGCGAGAATCTCCTTGACCTGCCGCGCCACCCAGGCCATCTCCCGCGCGGCGTCCGGCGCTGGCTGCACGGTCACCGGCCCGGCCCCGGCCCCGGCACTGTCCCCATCTTCGCCACCAGCGCGGGGGACGCCGATCAGCTTGATTCGGACGGCCAGCGTGTCGAAGAACGGGTCCAGTTCGGATTCCTGCGGGAGGTAGAGGTGGACGTTCACCTCCTCCTGCCGGGAGAGGGCCTCGAGCATGCGGCGGCGCGTGCGCGGGCTCGCGATGCTGTACACGTGCAGCTCCCGAGCGCCGCCGATCGCCGCCGCCAGGCCTCCCGCCTCGATCCGCTCCGCGATGCGGGCGTTCACCGAGCGCCGGTCGAGAAACCCGCGCTTCTCGAGCGAATCGAGATACGCGCGGTAGACCTCCACGGCCCAGGCGTTGCGCCGGCGCGCGAAGTCGTCGCCGCCCAGCCGGGCCAGCGCCCGCTCCAGCTCGTCCGGCGGTACGCCCTCCGGCAGCAGGTCGCCGAACAACCGGTCGAGCATGTGCCCGCGGATGACGCCGTCGCCCCGGCCGGGCTCCCGCCCCAGGATCCGTCGCCCCAGCCGCGCCGCGTGCCGGCTCACCAACCGGCGCCGCGTGAGGAGCCCGACGGACTTCTCCCGGATACCGAAGCGGTCGGTCAGCTCCCCGAAAAGCGTGACGGGAGGATCGAGCCAGCCGGGGAGGCCGCGTTCATGCGCGGCCTCGAACAGCAGATCCCGCAGGCTCCGGTGATTAAGCCAGATCCACGCGCGCGCCGCCGCGCCTCCCTCGGCCGGCGAGGCGCCCGCCGCCAGAAACCGCTCGACACACGCCCCCCACAGCGGGGCCGCAGCCGGCGCTCGAACTACGTTGAGAGGCACGCGTCAGGATCCGGATGAATCGATGGTCAACTCCTCGGCGCGGAATTCAAGCCCGACGGTTGTCACGAACGGTGGTCGCGTCAAGCGGCGAAGGAGGCCGTGAAGGAGTTTCGGGCGAGGGTTTCGACGTCCTCTGCCGAGAGGTCGACGGCTTCGGCGACTCGGCGGAAGTTCTCGTTGATGTAGCCGCCGAAGTAGGCGGGGTCGTCGGAGTTCACGGTCGCGAGGAGGCCGAGGTCGAGCATGCGCTTGATCGGGTGCGCCGCGAGGTCCTCCACGACGCGGAGTTCGAGGTTCGACAGCGGGCACACGGTGAGCGGGATGCGGTCGTCGCGCAGCCGGGCGACCAGCGCCTCGTCCTCGAGGGCCCGGTTGCCGTGGTCGATGCGCTCCACGCCGAGGACGTCGAGCGCTTCCCACACGTATTCCGGCGGTCCCTCCTCGCCGGCGTGCGCGACGAGTCGCAGCCCCATGTCGCGCGCCGCCTCGAACACGCGGGCGAACTTCGATGGTGGGTGCCCGACCTCGCTCGAATCCAGGCCCACGCCCAGCAGCCGGTCCCGGTAGGGTTCCGCGGCCTCGAGCGTCTCGAACGCTTCCCTCTCGGTGAGGTGCCGCAGGAAACAGAGGATGAGGGACACGCTCACGCCCCGCTCCCGAGAGTGGACGACGGCCCGCTCGAGGCCGTCCATCAGCGTTGCCATCGGCACGCCGCGTCCGGTGTGCGCCTGCGGGTCGAAGAACATCTCGACGTGGACGACGTTGTCCGCGGCGGCCCGCCGCAGGTACGCGTCCGCGAGTGCGAAGAAGTCCTCCTCCGTCCGCAGGACGTTCATTCCCGCGTAGTAGAGGTCGAGAAACTCCTGGAGGTTGCCGAACGAGTAGGCGCGGCGGACCTCCTCGACATCGCGGTAGGGGAGCGACACCCCGTTCCGGCGGGCGAGGCCGAACATCATCTCCGGCTCCAGCGAGCCTTCGACGTGGATGTGTAGTTCCGCCTTGGGCGTGCTCCGGATGGCTTCGTTCAGGTTCGGCATGGCGCGCGTCTGGTGGCCTCTCGTGACTACGGGGTAGGTTGGATCGTCGAACTCATGGGCCGGCAGTCCGTGACTTGCACGCGCCGCCAGGCCCCTGCCCGGATCACGCCCGACTGGACATACCCATGAGCCAACCCCGCGACAACTGGAGTTCGAACGTCGGCCTCGTGCTGGCCGCGACCGGCAGCGCGATCGGCCTCGGCAACCTGTGGAAGTTCCCGTTCATCACGTGGGAGAACGAGGGGGGCGCCTTCGTTCTCGTCTACCTCGTCTGCATCCTCGCCGTCGGCCTGCCGATCATGATGGCGGAACTGCTCATCGGGCGCAGGAGCCAGAAGAGCGCGGTCGGGGCGCTCAAGGAGGCGGCCGGACCCTGGTGGGGCGTCGTCGGCGGGTGGGGCGTGCTCGCCGGGTTCATCCTCCTCAGCTACTACACGGTCATCGCGGGCTGGTCGCTGTACTACTTCGCCCAGTCGATCGGCTGGACCTTCGGGGGCTATCCCGCCGGGATGGCGGCGGGCGACCTGTTCAACGAGCAGGTGGGGAACGCCGGCCTCCAGCTCGCGCTTTCCCTCGGCTTCAGCATCGGCACGATCGCGGTCGTCTACTTCGGCGTGAGCAAGGGGATCGAGCGGATCGCCCGCATCTTCCTTCCGATCCTGTTCGGCATCCTCCTCCTCCTCCTCGTGAGCGCGCTGGGGATGAGCGGGTCCGGGGAGGCGCTGCGCTTCATCTTCCGGGCCAACTTCTCGGAGCTGGAGATGAGCGGGGTTCTCGAGGCGCTGGGACACTCCTTCTTCACCCTCTCCCTCGGGATGGGGGCGATGATCACCTACGGCTCCTACATCTCGCGCAAGCAGTCGATCGTGAAGGCGTCGGGCGCGATCGTCGCGCTCGACACGCTGATCGCCCTCGTGGCGACGGTGATCATGTTCTCCGTCATCTTCTCGGTGGCGGGGATGAGCGACCAGGTGAGCGGTTCGCCGGTGGGGATGCTCTTCATCTCGCTGCCGGAGCTGTTCTACACCGCGGTGCCGTTCGGCACCGTGCTGGGGCCGCTCTTCTACGTCCTCGTGGCGCTCGCGGCGCTGACGTCGACGATCTCTCTCCTCGAGGTCGTGTCGAGCTACGTCATCGATGAACACGGCATCGCCCGGCACAAGGCGACGATCCTCTGCGGGGGGGCGATCTTCGTATTCACGATCTTCGCGGCGCTCTCGTTCACGGGCACGCCGTTCCTCTCCACGCTGGAGATCTTCGCGGGCAAGGCCGGCTGGTTCTCGACCGCCGACCACTTCGTCTCGAACTGGATGTTGCCGATCGGCGGGTTCTCGATCACGCTCGCCGCGGGCTGGTTCATGACCCGGAACGCGACGGAACGGGAACTGGTGGACGGCACGGAGCCCGGCTGGTTCCGCTACGGGGCGTGGCGCTTCTTCATCCGCTGGGTGGCGCCGCTCGCGGTCGGGGCGATCATCGTCGCCGTCATTCTGGGCCGCGACTTCAGCTGACGGTAAGGCGAATGTTGAACCGACGGACGTTTCTGAAGACCGGGGCTCTCTCGGCGGCGGGACTCGCGACTCGCGCGCAGTCTCTGCTCGCCGCCCCCTACGATCCTCTTCCCCGTCTTCCCCGGACCGGGAACCCGATTCGCGTGCAGGGGATGGTCCGCGCGGGGGGTCGGGGCGTGGGGCGGGTCGCGGTCTCCGATGGACTCCAGGTCGTGGATTCCGACGCCGATGGTCGCTTCGAACTCGTGACCTCGGCCGACCGGGGCTTCGTATGGGTTCGGGTCCCGGCCGGGTACGAGATCCGGACGAACCCATCCGGCACCGCGCGCTTCTACGAGCGCATCGACCCGACGGGGAGCGAGATGTCCGTCGCGTTCGATCTCACCCCGCTCGGCATGTCGGACGAACGCCACGCGCTCCTTCTCCTCGGGGACATCCAGACCCAGACCGAGGAAGAGATGGGGTGGTTTCTCGAACGCTCCGTGCCGGATCTCCAGCAAACCGTGCGGGACTTGGGCGACATGCACGTCTTCGGGATCTCCGACGGCGACATCATGTACGACCGGCTTGAGCTCTATCCGGAGTACGAGCGCGGCGTGCAGCGGATCGGGGTTCCGTTCTTCCAGGTGATCGGGAATCACGACCTCGACATGGAGAGCCCCACCGACGAGGCCTCCTCCGACACCTTCTCCCGCCACTTCGGGCCGCGCTACTACTCGTTCGACCGCGGGGCCGTTCATTACGTGGTGCTCGACGACGTGTTCTGGCACGGGAGCGGATACCTCGGCTACCTGGACGCCGACGCGCTGACCTGGCTGGCGGCGGACCTGAGCCGCGTGGAGGCGGGTGCGCCGGTAATCGTCGCTACGCACATCCCGGCGCTCGGGAGCAACCACGTTCGGCGCGGCCTGACGTCCCCCGACCCACCCGGCGCGATCATGAATCGCGACGCGCTCTATCGGCTGCTGGAGCCCTTCCAGGCGCACATCCTCACCGGCCACACGCACGAGTTGGAGCATGTGTTCGAAGCGGGCACGCACGAGCATGTAGCGGGCGCGATCTGCGGAGCGTGGTGGAGCGGGCCGATCTGCTGGGACGGCGCCCCGAACGGCTACTGCGTCTACGAGGCGGCGGGCGAGGAGATCTCGTGGCGCTACAAGTCCACCGGGTTCGACGCGACGCACCAGATGCGGCTGTACGCGCCGGGGTCCGACCCGAACGCGCCAGGGGCGGTCGTGGCGAACGTATGGGACTGGGACCCGGAGTGGACCGTGCGCTGGTTCGCCGACGGCGAGGCCCGCGGGCTGATGACGCGACGAAACGGACTGGACCCGCTCAGCGTCGAACTGCACACGGGAGAGGACCGTCCGCCACGCCGATCGTGGGTCGAACCGCGCATCACGAACCACATGTTCCAAGCGCGCGTCGACCCGGACGTGGCCGAGGTGCGGGTCGAGGCCACGGACCGCTTCGGCCGCGTCTACTCGGAGGCTCTGCGCCTGACCTAGGCATCCGCGGGGACCCCCGCGTCAGCGGCGGGGCGCGCGGCGGGCGTTGTAGACATCCGAGCGCGCACTCATGTTGCGGTGACGGGGACGGTCGGAGGATCGGCCGTCCGCATGCCGACTCCGGCCTGGAGATGCCGCCATGACCCAGCCACGCCCGCGCTTCCGTCCGTCCTTCCTCACCTTCACCGCCTCGACCGTACTCTTCGCGAGCGCCTGTGCGCCTCCGCGGATGACGATGGAGGAGGCGTGTGCGGCTCCCGCCAACGAGATCGTGGCGGAGAACTGTCTCGAGGGTCACCCACCCACGGAGTGGGACATCAACGGCTACGGCGATCCCAGCATCCAGGGCTTCGGGACCGAAATCGCGATCAACCGGGGCGAGACGCTCGAGTTCAAGGTCGACACGGACTCGGACGACTACCGGATCGACATCTACCGGATGGGCTACTACGGCGGCATGGGCGCGCGCCGGGTGGACTCCTTCGAGCCCTCCGCCACTCTGCCCCAGATCCAGCCCGAGTGCCTTCGGGGCCCGATCCCCGTGCTGGCTGAGGGCGGCGGGATGGAGACGTGGCCCGCGCCGCTCGTCGACTGCGGCAACTGGGCCGTGTCGGCCTCCTGGCAGGCGCCGGAGGACGCGACCTCGGGCATCTACTTCGCCCGGCTCGTGCGCGAAGATCCGATCGAGGGCTGGGTGAAAAACGATGAATTCGAACCCACGCCGCTCCCCCCCACCGGCGAGGACTCGCTGTGGGAGGCGCCAGGCTTCCACGCGGTGATGCGGAACCCGCTGCGCGAGGCGCGCGCCAGCCACATCTATTTCGTCGTCCGGGATGACGATGGCGAGTCGGATCTGCTCTTCCAGACCTCGGATCTCAACTGGCAGGCGTACAACCGCTATGGCGGGCACAGCGTGTACGGACGCCTGAATCCCGAGCGCCTCCGGCTCCACGGCGGCCCCCCGCGCGCCCCCAAGGTGAGCTACAACCGGCCCTTCGAGAACCGGCACTACCGGGCCGTGAACATGGTGTTCAACTCCGAATACCCGATGGTCCGCTGGCTCGAGCGCAACGGCTACGACGTGAGTTACTCATCCGGGGTCGACACGGATCGCAGGGGCGAGGAGCTGCTCGAGCACAAGGTCTTCCTCTCCGTCGGACACGACGAGTACTGGACGGGCCAGCAGCGGCGCAACGTGGAGGCCGCGCTCGCGGCCGGCGTACACCTCGGCTTCTTCGGTTCGAACGACATCTTCTGGAAGGTGCGCTGGGAGCCGAGCATCGATGGATCGGAGCAGCCGTACCGCACGTTCGTGACCTACAAGGAATCGCAGGACCACCGGAAGCTCGATCCGGTCGAGTGGACGGGGCTGTTCCGCGATCACCGTTCGATCAACCCGGAGGGCCCGTGGCCGGCGAACGCCCTCACGGGGACGCTGTTCACGGTGAACGCGTGGCGGAACGACCCGCTCATGGTCGACGCCGAGTTCGCCGACCTCAGGTTCTGGCGCAATACGGAGGTTGCGGGGCTCCGGCCCGGTGACCGCTACGTGTCGATCAAGGGGATCCTCGGCCACGAGTGGGATTCGGACATCGACAACGGCTTCCGCCCGCCGGGCCTGTTCCGGCTCTCCGCGACGACGATCGACAACCTGCAGTACTGCGTCCACCCGGGTCGGGGTTGTGAGACGGGGTCCGCCACGCACCATGCGGTCATGTACCGGCACGAGAGCGGGGCGCTCGTCTTCGACACCGGGACGCTGCAGTGGCCGTGGGGCCTCGACGCCCACCACGACACCGAGACCGGTGTCCCGCCCGAACGGCAGAACGGCATGGACACGCGGGTCGGCGTCGATCCGCACGGTCCGGACCGGGTGTTGCAGCAGGCGACGCTCAACGTGTTCGCGGACATGGGCGTGCAGCCCGCGACGATACAGGCGGACCTGGTTCCGGCCACGGCTTCGACGGACGACGTCCCGCCGACGTCCGCCTTCGACGAGCCCTCCGGGCCCGATGCGGAGAGCGGCCTGATGACGGTCAGCGGGACGGCGTCGGACGCGCGTGGCGGTGTCGTGGCGGCAGTCGAGGTGTCGCTGGATGGCGGGATGACATGGCGCCCGGCCCGCGGCCGCGCGAACTGGAGCTACGCGTGGGATCCGGATGCGGTCGGCGAGGTTTCGATCATGAGCCGCGCCGTAGACGACAGCGGCAACCTGGAGACCCCGGGCGAGAGCGTCGCCGCCGCGGGCGGGGGAGGCTGATTCCGGTCCACGGCTCCCCCGGGACGCGTTCCCGCGGGAACGTCGGGGCTCACCCGCCTGCGGCCGGCTACCAGTATTCGACCTCCAGTCCATCGATCCGGGCAAGGCTCCGCCGATCCCGCGTCGCGACGGCATGACCGTGGTGGACCGCGGTGGCCGCGATAATCAGGTCGTGGGCGCCGATTGGAGTGCCCGCACCGCGTAGGTGCGTCGCCAGCGTCGCATGCACCCGGGCCACATCGTGGAACTTACGGAAATTCCGCAATTCAGCGGTTGGTGGGGAAACCGAGATCGACGCGGCTGCCGGCGGGGTCGGGCCAGCGCGTCGTCATCACCTTCGGTTTCGTGTAGAAGTGGACGCCCTCGGGGCCGTAGATCCCGTGCGCCCCGAACGCCGACTCCTTCCAGCCGCCGAAGGAGTGGTATCCCACCGGGACCGGAATCGGGACGTTGAGGCCGACCATGCCCGCGTCCGCATCCTCCTGGAACTGTCGGGCGGCGCCTCCGTCGCGCGTGAAGATCGCGGCCCCGTTCCCCCAGGGATTGTCGCGCAGCAGCTCGACCGCCTCGTGGTACGTCCCCACGCGCACGACGCAGAGCACCGGGCCGAAGATCTCGTCCCGGTAGACGGTCATGTCGGGCGTCACCCCGTCGAGGAGCGTGACGCCGAGGAAGAAGCCGTCACCCTCGAAGGGGGCGTCCCGGCCGTCTACGACGACGCGCGCCCCGGCCTCGGCGCCTTGGCGCACGTAATCCGCGACGCGGTCGCGGTGCTCGGCCGTGATGAGCGGGCCCATCTCGGAGGCGGGATCGTCGCCGGGGCCGATGCGCAGCTCTTCCATGCGGGCGCGGATGGCGTCGACGAGCGGATCGGCGCTTTCGCCGACCGCGACCGCGACGGAGATCGCCATGCACCGTTCGCCGGCCGATCCGTATGCCGCGGAGACGGCGGAGTCCGCGGCGAGGTCGATGTCCGCGTCGGGCAGCACGACCATGTGGTTCTTGGCGCCGCCGAGCGCCTGCACCCGCTTTCCGTGCGCGGTGGCGGTCTCGTACACGTGCCGGGCCACCGGCGTCGACCCCACGAAGCTCACGGCCTGCACGTCGGGGTGTTCGAGCAGCCGGTTCACGGCCACGTGGTCGCCGTGCACGACGTTCAGGACGCCCGCCGGGAAGCCGGCTTCGTGGAAGAGTTCCGCGATGAAGTTGGCGGCGCTCGGATCGCGCGGTGAGGGTTTCAGCACGAAGGGGTTCCCGCACGCGACCGCGTTCGGAAACATCCAGAGCGGCACCATGGCCGGGAAGTTGAACGGCGTGATCCCCGCCACGACCCCGAGCGGCCGCCGGACGGAATGGACGTCGACGCCGGTGGATGCCTGCTCGCTGTACGTCCCCTTCAGGTGTTCGGCGAGACCGCAGGCGTATTCGATGTTTTCCAGCCCGCGGGCGATCTCGCCCATCGCGTCGGCCAGCACCTTGCCGTGCTCGGCCGTAAGCCGCTTCGCGATTTCTTCGGCGTTTTCCGCGACCAGGTTGCGGTACGCGAACATGAGCTTCGTGCGCCGGGCGACGCTGACGCGCCGCCACTCTTCGAACGCCGCCGCGGCCGCCGCGACAGCTTCGTCCACCTCCCCGGCCCCCGCGAGCGGCAGTTCGCCCGTCTGGCGCCCCGTGGCCGGATTGAAGACCGGCGCCGTCCGCCCCGAAGCTCCGGGCCGCGCCCGGCCACCGATCAGGTGCGGGATGCGTTCGATCGCCGCCATCGCGGCATCTCCGGCCGCGTCTCCGGCCGCGTCCCCGGCCGCCGGCGCCGATGTCGAAGACAGTACGGTGCTCACTTCGCCCCCTCGTGATAGCCGAGAATCGCCTTCACCTCGAGGAACTCCTCGAGCCCGTGGCGGCCCCACTCGCGCCCGTTGCCGGATTGCTTGTACCCGCCGAACGGCACCCGGAAGTCCGGCCGCGCGCCGTTCAGGTTGACCTGGCCCGACCGGATGCGGCGCGCGACGGCCCGCCCGCGTTCGCGGTCTCCGGCCGACACGTAGCCGGCGAGACCGTAGAGCGTGTCGTTCGCGATGCGAACCGCGTCGTCATCGTCCTCGTATCCGATGAGCACCAGCACCGGGCCGAAGATCTCCTCGCGCGCCACGACCATCTCGTTGCTCACGTGCGAGAAGACCGTCGGCCGGACGTAGTACCCCCGCTCCAGCCCCTCGGGCCGGCCGGGGCCGCCCGTCGCGAGGCGCGCACCCTCCCCGATTCCCTGCTCGATCAGCCGCTGGACTCTGCCGAACTGCACGTCGGACACCGCCGGGCCGATCGTCGTCCCCTCGGCGCCCGGATCGCCGACCACGACCTTCTCCGCCGCCGCCGCCGCGATCTCCGCGGCCTCGTCCATCCGTGCATGCGGCACGAGCATGCGCGTCGGCGCATTGCAGGACTGTCCCGTGTTGTTGCAGACGGCGAAGACGCCGCGGGACACCGCGCGCCCGAAGTCCGCGTCATCCAGGATGATGTTGGCCGACTTGCCGCCCAGTTCCTGCGCCACGCGCTTCACCGTGGGGGCCGCGTTCCGGGCCACCTCCACCCCCGCCCGCGTGGAGCCCGTGAAGGAGACCATGTCCACGTCGGGGTGCGACGCCAGCGCCGCGCCCACCACCGGACCGGCGCCGTTCACGAGGTTGAAGACGCCCGGCGGCACGTCGGCCTCATCCAGGATTTCCGTGAAGACCACCGCGTTCAGCGGCGCGACCTCCGATGGCTTGAGCACCATCGTGCACCCCGCCGCGAGCGCCGGCGCCACCTTGCAGGCGATCTGGTTCAGCGGCCAGTTCCACGGCGTGATGAAGGCGCACACGCCCACCGGCTCCCGCACCAGCAGCGAAGTTCCGAGGTCCGTCTCGAATTCGAAGTCCGCGAGGATCTTCAGCATGGTTCGGAAGTGGGCCAGGCCGGACGGGACCTGTGCCTGCGCGGCCAGGGCCATCGGCGCGCCCATCTCCGCGCTGACGGTCGCGGCCAGTTCCGCCGAGCGGGCCGCGTAGCCGTCGCAGATCCGCTCCAGCAGCGCGACCCGCTCTTCCCGGCTCGTCTGCGAGAACGAGTCGAAAGCGCCCCTCGCGGCCGCCACCGCCGCGTCCACGTCGGCCTGCCCGCCCATCGCGATGGCCCCGATCGCCTCCTCGGTGGCCGGGTTGACCACGTCCAGCGTCTCGTCGACCGATGGTTCGACCCACGCCCCATCGATATGAAACTTGCGGAAGTTCTCCACGGATTCCCTTTCCCGCGCCGCGCGACACGGCGTCATGATTGTTCCGTAAAACACGACCCCGGCGGGGGGCGGCCTTCGCCTCCCGCCGGGGTCGGATCCTACCCTCCGGGCTCGTCCCCGACTACCGACGACCCCGGATTCCACCGACTACGCTTCGGAACTCACCCGGTCAGCCACGACCACCGGTAGTTCACGCGGACGTAGTAGTAGCCGCCGTTGAAGCCGAACGGCGAGCTCTCCGGATAGAGCAGACCCACGTCGTCGGCGGTGTCCGGATCCTGCGTCGCCGGATACGTGTCGAACAGGTTGTTCGCGCCGATCGTGATCTCGGCATCGTCCGTGAGGTCCGTCGACAGCTCGACATCGAAGAGGAGCCGGCCGGGGAAGGCCGTGCCCTCGACGCCGCCGATCACCACGCCGCCGACGTCCACCCACGAATCGTACCAGGTGCCGCGGAGGAGGGTACGCACGCCGCCCAGCGCATGCAGCACGTTGAGCGAGCCCCGCCACGAGGGGATGGACTGCTCGAGCTGGTCCACCCGGTCCGTGTCGATGACATCGGGGTTGAAATCGGTGACCGACGTGCCGTTGTAGTTGAAGAGCACGCTGAAGCTCGTCGCGCCGCCCATCGACGGAGGCGTGTAGTTCGCGACGATGTCGAGCCCCTGCGTCCTCGTGCTGAAGTCGTTCGTGAAGAACCGGAACTCGGCGAGGTTCGCCGCACTCGTGATCCCCTCGCCCAGCAGTCGCGTGACCTCATCGTCGGTGAGCGAGAACGTCTGCGTCTGCGCGAAGCGGTCCGAGATCGCGATCCGGTAGTAGTCCACCGTCAGCTTGAACGCGTCCGCGTCGAACACCGTCCCGGCGGTCAGGCTGAACGCCTTCTCCGGCGTCAGCTGCCGCCCGCCTCGAAGGGCCGCCACGGCGGACGTCGACGGGATCGTGCCGCGGTTGACGAGGTCGCCGATCGTCGCGTCGAACACCGTCGACACGTTGAAGGCGTTCTGCTGCCCCGGCGTCGGCGCGCGGAAACCGGTGCTCCCGCCCGCGCGCAGGGCGACCGCGTCGCTGACCTGCAGGCGGCCCGAGACCTTCCCCGTCAACTGAGTTCCGAAGTCGGAGAAGTCTTCCAACCGCAACGCGGCGCCGAGCGTCCACGGGTCTTCGCTGCCGCCCAGCTGCAGGTCTCCGTAGACCGCCACGTTCTGGCGGTCCCAGTTCCCCGCGGCGATCGGGCTGAAGCCGGGGAAACCGTTGGAGGACGAGCTGAAGCCCTGCGCGGCGTAGGGCCCGATCTTCCACGACTCGTCCTGCCCCTGCCCGATCGTGAAGCGCTCTTCCCGCCGCTCGAGCCCGCCCGCGAGGTGGACCCCGTCGCTGGCCTCGTATGCGACGTCGAAGTTGAGGTTGAACTCATCCTGCCGGTACAGGCCCGGGTCGAAATGCGTGGGCGTCTCCGGCCCGAGCGCCGCGTTCACCGTGTTGTAGATGAAGAAGTCGGCCGTGTGGCTGCCGAAGCCGGCGCTCGCGTCCCAGGTGAAGCCGTCCTCGTTACCGCCCTTCACGCCGCTGACGACGGACCAGTCGGTGACGTTGCCGCCGAACTGGGGCGTGAAGCCGCCGGGAAACATCTCCTGGAACGAGAAGCAGTTCGGATCCGCGAAGACCTGCGCCAGCGCCACCGGGTCCGGCACATGGTTGGTGATGCGGACCTCCGGGCAGTTCGCCGTTCCGAGGCCCTTCGCCATCAGCACGTCGCCGATGAGCAGCGACTCCCCGCCGTCACCGCTGAACACGGCGCCGCGCGTGTTCGGGTTACGGAAGAAGAACCCGCCGTCCACCTCCTTGGTGGAGAGGTTCCCGAAGGCGTAGAACTGCTCGTCGTCGCTGAACGTGTAGCCGGTGTTGAGCCACACCTTCAGGTCGTCGTTGACTTCGGGCGATCCCCAGATCTGGGCCGTCGGTGTGCGCACGGCGCTGTTGCCGGCCCCGAGGAGCGCGATGGCGTCGGCGCGCTGGATGGCCCGGTCGGTCGGATCCTGGTTGCCGTACTCCACGCTCAGGTTGGCGAAGCCGGTGGACCCCAGCGGAACCCCGACGTTGCCGGAGACGGTGAGCATGTCGCCGTCGCCTTCGTAGTAGCTGCCGCTCTTGACCTCGATCATGCCGCCGTCGCGGTCGTCCTTCAGGATGAAGTTCATCACGCCGGCAATGGCGTCGGAACCGTACTGCGCCGAGGCGCCGTCGCGGAGCACCTCCACCTGCCGCAGCGCGATGCCGGGAATGGAACCGATGTCCACGCCCTGGGCTCCGTCCGAGAGACCGGCGCCGAGCCACGTGATGATCGATCCGCGGTGCCGCCGCTTCCCGTTGATCAGCACCATCGTGTGATCGGACGCGAGACCCCGCAGGTTCGCCGGCCGCGTGATCGTGGCCGCGTCGCTGATGGGCTCCACGCGGACGTTGTAGGACGGAACCGCGGTGCGGAGCAGGAAGTCGATGTTCGTCTCCGCCTGCCTGGCGATCTCGGACACCGGGATCACGTCCACCGGCACCATCGACTCGGTCACCGTCCGCGGCTGCGTGCGGCTTCCGACGACCACCAGCTCGCCGAGGTTGATCGCCTGGAGTTCCAGCGCGAAGTCCTGGTTTGACGTCTGGCCGCTCGTGACCGAGACCGTCTGGGTCTGAATCGCGTAACCGATGAGCCGGACTTCGACCATGTGGTCGCCGGCCGGGACGCCGGAAATCGAATAGGCGCCGCCGGCGCCCGAGCCCACCGATATGTCGAGCGCGGTGATTGCGACCCTCGCGCCGCTGAGGCCGGCGCCGGTCGGACTGGTCACCCTGCCCTCGATGGTCCCCTGGGCAAAGGCCGCCGCCGGCAGCGCCAGAAACGCAAGGGCGAGGAATGCTCGTTTCAGCATACTCATCTCCTGAGGTTTGGTCGTATCAGATCCCGAATGGTCGGTTCAAACAGGTTGGCTCGACGCTTCCCGTCCTCGCGGGCCCGAGCCGTTGGCCCGCGGAACGTCCGGAGATGCCCCGGCAGCCCCGCAGCTGCTAGAGCGGAGCCCAGGGCATCTCGATGGACCTCCACATGTGTGCGACCGGACTGTTGTCGTACCCGAGACCCTCCTTTGGCTGCTTGAAGTGACGCCCGATGATGTCGATGAACGGATCCAGCGAGACTTCCATGCCATCCTGGAAGGCATACGTGTCGTTGACGCAGATCATGCGGGCCGAAACGTACAGCGGATGACCCGTCGCATACTCCGCCGCCTGCTTGATGTAGTCCGGCGGGACGTAGTCCTCGCCGAAGATCCGGTTGTACAACTCGGGGTATTCGTATCCGTACTCCTCGTCCGGATAGAAACGCAACGCGCCGTGATACCGGATCCCCCAGCTCACGTACTCCGGAACATACGGTTCGTAGAGCTGCGCGCCCCACCAGCCATGGTCCACCTTGATCAGGTTCTGCACCGTGTCATGGAGCAGGCCGGCGAGGACGTTCAACTCGGGCTGCCCGTCATTTAACGCGTGAGTCGCGCTCTGCAGGACATGCCGTGCGGGCCAGAACCGCTTGCGGAAGAAATCCTCCAGCGTGGGATTCGCCGGGAGGGGTTCGACAACCTCGTCGGTGGGCCTGAACAGGTTGCCGGTTCCGCGCGGGGGCCTGACCTCCTGTTCCGCCTCGTGATCGTCGTGGTCGTGATCGTCGTGGTCGTGTTCGTCCGCGAATTCGGCTTCGGCCTCCGCGGCCTCCGCCAGCAACTCGTTGTCGTCGAGGAGCCGCGGGTCGAGGTCTTCGGTCCGCGGAACCGGACCGTGGTGGTGATGATGGTCGTGGACGTGACCCGGATCGTCGCCATCGAGGAGGTCGCACATGTAGTGCTCCAGGGCCTCCGCCTTGTCCTCGGGCGTCATGACGGCGAGGGCCCCGGCACCAACCGATGCGAGGAACTTTCTTCGGTCGATCTCCATGATTCCCTCCCGGCGCTGGAAGTGAGGCGACGGTGACACGTTCAAGTTGCACAAACAGGCGCGAGACCGCTAGTGAGAGCGGGTCGCGGAAGGCTACAAAACAAACGCAGGGCCATCAAAAAAGGGGGCATCCCGTCCCGGACGCCCCCTTCCTGCCTGTCTCTCTACGCGACGCGCGATCTACCGGCCGATCAAAAGGCCTGCTTGACCACGTTCTCGGCTTTGGGGCCTTTCGGCCCGTCGACGACATCGAGTTCGACCTTCTCGCCTTCCGCCAGGCTCCGAAAGCCATCCGCCTGGATCGCCGTGTGGTGAACGAAGACCTCGGCGGATCCATCATCGAGCGCGATGAACCCGAAGCCCTTCTGATCGTTGAACCACTTGACTGTGCCGCTTCTGCGCATGCCCGTGCTCCTGAAGGTATGGGTGTCGCCGAGAGTACGGGCTTGCCGCACATGCCGACCACGATACCGGCGAACCTGATCCGGTTCGCATTTTCCGGAGCCCAGAATACACGGGAAATTTGCGGTTGTCCATGCGCCGGGCGGGACGCGTCTATTTCCTCAAGGACAGGAAATCGCGAAGCCGGAGTTTCGTCTGGTGGTCCTGCATCCGCGTGCCGCGCATGTTCTGGCCGCGAATATAGGTCCGCTGCCAGCCCTGTTGCACCGCTTCCTCGTCCTGGGCGTGGAGGTCGTCGATGAACTGGGCCCGGGACTCGTTCCACGCCGTGTACTGGTTCGCGACGAGCTTGTCGTCCCACAGCTCCCGCGTGCGGGGGCGCACGTTCTCGAGATAGTGCCGCGGAATGGGGACGATCCGGCAGATCGGCTCGCCCTCGTCGAAGCGGATCCAGTGCTTGGGCCGGGTGACCTTCCAGTTCATCGTGAACGAGAACGGGGCCCAGTCCGTCTCGATGATCCCGTCGAGCGGGACGATGCCGTCCTTCGGAAGGTTGGGGCAGCCTCGCGCCCAGAGGTTGTGTCCCTTCGTGGTGCGGAACAGATAGCCGGGCGTGAACGTCAAGACTCCGCTCCCGAAGTGGCTCGCGATGGCGGGGTGCGGCTCGTCCTCCCAGCGAAAACGGATGGAGTCCAGCGCGACCTCGCCGTCCCAGCGAAGCCAGAACGTCGTGGGGCAGAGCAGATCCCAGCCGGCCTGATTCGCGATGAGGAGCGGCAGACAGCGGTAGGCGAAGCGATCGGGCGTCTCGTCCATCCACTCGCGGCGCTGGTCGCCCGTCACGATATCGAGGGCGGTCTCCGCGACCCGGAAGGCCGTCAGTTCGATGCCGCGCGCGGACTGCGGCCGCGCCTTTGCCTTCTTCGCCACGGGGAGCCGTACCTCCTACCGCGCCGAGACCCGGTTCGCCGGCCCGCCTCCGCCGCCGCCTTCGGCAGCTTCAACGAGCGACTTGCCGAGATCCAGAGGCACGAGCCGGCCGCCGATCTCCGCGACGCCCTGGATGCGGACCCAGCGGTCGAGAAGCGTGACCTGGAGCACGGTCTCGAACCCGTCGGTCGTCGCGCTCGGGTCAATCTTCATCGTGATCCTCCGCGCACCGACGTCGTACTCCCACGAACCGTAGAGCCGGGTGTCGAAGGTCGTACCGCCCGGCCCGAATCCGGTCAACGTGAGCCGTGAACTCAGGTTCTGGATCGAACCGAAGACGAGGCGGACATCGGACCCGGGGGGGAGGGGCAGGAAGTCGTCGGGAAGGTGCGGCACCTGGCGCCTGAGCAGTTCGAGCGGCCGGTACGCGCCGATGATGGTGTGATGGACGGTTCGGTATGCGGGTCCGTACGGATTGTTGTCGCTCTCGCACCCGGTAACGGCGACCGCCAAGGCAGCGACGGTCATCGCCCTCCCGATGCCTCGCGCCCCGACGCGGCCCTTGAAGGGTCCCATCGTACCCCCAACTTTCGTGGCGGCCGATGGCCCGCGGACCGCCCGCGGCATGCCTCCGAACTCGGCGCACCTGCTCCGTCGCCCCTTATGAAACCGTCGGGAGGGGAAACCGGCAACCCCGCGCGTGCGCGCGCGCCGCGGGCCCGACGTTGCGCCGCGTGGTCCGGCTCGGCAGGGTTGTCGCCGAACCGACGCTCACGCCAAACCCGAACCCCCCACGTCATCACGTCATGCTTACGATACGTCCCGTCCCGCGCGCGCTCGTCCCCGTCGACTCCGAGGCCGCCCGCCACGTCTCGGCCCGGAACTACGACGAATTCCAAGGGGATACGGAGATCTGGGAGGCCATCCGGCGTGCGCCCGACTCTGTCCTCGGCGTCACGATGGCGCACTGCGCCGTCGACAGCCCGACCTCGATTCTCCCCGGCGATTCGGAGGCGTCGCTGGAGCTCGCGCACCGCAACTTCCAGCGGCTGAGCGCCTCGCGCTTCACCCGCGAGGCGAAGCGGATCCTGTACCTCTACGAGATCGTGGACCCGCGGCGCCCGGGTGTGCGGCAGATCGGCCTGGGCGGGCTGGCCCGCACGAACGAGATCCGGACGGAAGACACGCCGGCCGGGCCGATCATCAGGAACGAAGGGGTCCGCCCGCCCAAGGCGAGGGGGCGCGCCCGACTCATCGAAGCGACGGGCGCCATCATCGGGACCGTGAACAACGCGGTGCCGGACGCGTCCGGGGCGTTCGCGGCGGCGCTCGAGCGCCACGCCGACGGAACCGGCCCCGACTTCGAGACCGGGGGGGCGGGAGACACGATCCACCGCATCTGGCTCGTCGCGGAACCGGGGGCCATCGCGCGCCTCCAGCGACTGTTCGCCGCGGAGCCCGAGGCGTACGTGGCCGACGGCAACCACCGGAGCGCGGCCGCCGCGATGCTGGGGTACGAGTCCTTCCTCGCGGTGTTCTTTCCGGCGGATCGCATGGGCATTTCCCCGTACAACCGGCTGGTCCGCCTGCCCGGCGAACGCGATGCGACCGCCGTCGACGCGGCGCTGGAGCGCTCCTTCGAGGTTTCGGCCGCCGGGGACGAGCCCCTTCAGCCGGACGCGACGCACGTGATCGGCGTGTACACGGCGGACGGAGGTTGGCGGCGCGCCTCGCCGCGGGCCGGCGTCTACGACGAGGCAGACGCCGCCGCCTCCATCGACCACGACATCGTGCAGCGGACGCTCTTCGCGGATCTGGGCATCCCGGATGCGGCCGACGAGCGGCTCACCTTCGTCGGCGCCAACAAGGACGCCGCATGGCTCGCGTCCGAGGTGGACGGGGGTCGAGCGGATCTGGCCGTCACGCTGCCCGCCGTGACGATGGATCAGTTTGTCGCGGTCTGTCGGCAGCGCCGGATGATGCCTCCCAAGTCGACCTGGTTCGAGCCCAAGATCCGGAGCGGACTCGTCATGGCGTTCCTCGAAGGGGACTAGAACGCCGCGGGGTTCAGGTCCGGGATCGATCGCGGAGTGCGGCGCGGTCGACCTTTCCGAGGTGCGTCCGGGGCAGATCCGCCGCGACGTGAACGGCGGCCGGCGTCTTGTACGAGGACAGCCGCGAACCGACGAATTCCCTGAGTTCCGGCGCCAGCTCGCCGACTCTTGCGGCAGCCGGTTTCGTCGGAACGATCCAGGCGACCGGCTCCAGAAGACCCTCGGGAGTCGGCACGCCGACGACGGCCGCCTCCGCGACGGCGGGGTGTTGCAGCAGACAATCCTCCACCTCCCCGGGGGAGAGCCACTTTCCCTTGACCTTGAGCATGTCGTCGCCACGACCGCAGTAGCGGAACACCCCGCGTTCATCGCGGACGATCATGTCGCCCGACACGTACCATTCCCCCCGGAAGGCCTCCGCCGTCGCCCCGGCCCGCTGCCAGTACCCCAGCGCGCGCGATCCTCCGCGCACCCACAGCCAACCCACTTCACCGTCCGGCAGCTCGCGGCCCTCGTCGTCGCAGACCCGCACCTCGAAACCGGGGACCGCACGCCCCAGCGTTCCCGGATGTACCTCGTCCGGACGGTTGCTGAGGAAGATGTGCCACATCTCCGCGGTCCCCAGGCCGTCCAGGAGCGTCACCCCCCAGCGGTCGCGCCAGCGCCGGTGAAGTTCGGGCGGGAGCGCCTCACCCGCCGAGGTCGCGAGACGAAGGCTCGACAGATCGCTGGCGGCGGCGTCCGGGTGCGCCACCATGTGCCGGATCATGGTGGGGACGTTGACGAGCACCGTGGGGCGGAATCGTGCGATCCTCTCGAACAGGACGTCCGGAGTGCAGCGCTCCGGGAAGAGGGCTGCGGTCGCACCGACCGCGAAGGGGAAGAAGAGGTTGGACCCTGTGGCGTAGCCGAAGAACAGCTTGGGGACGGAGAGGGTGATGTCGTCTTCCGTGAGGCCCAGCACCCGCTTGCCGTAGCTCTCCGTCGTGTTCGCGAACGAGGCGTGCGTCTGCACGACGCCCTTCGGGCGTCCTGTCGTTCCCCCGCTGAACAGCCAGAGGGCGGCATCGTCCCGGTGGGTCGGGCAGGGTTCCAGCGTCGCGGGCTGGGCGCGAAGCCGTTCCGCAAAGGCCGGCTCGTCCACGACGAAGGTCTCGCGCGGAGCGGAGGGCGTCTCGTCCCAGGGGATGCCGGCTTCATGAGCCGCCGCGGATGCCGGCGCCGCGGAGATCCCCTCGCGGAAGAAGGGCGCGCGGCCCGAATCCACGAGAAGGACGGCGCCGCGCGTGTACCGAAAGAAGTAGGAAATCTCGTCGCGCCGGAGAAACGGGTTCAGCATGACGCCCACGGCGCCGATCCGCAGCGTGCCGAAGAGGGCGCCGACGAAGTCCGGTCCGTCCGGGAGCGCGATGAGAACCCGCTCCTCCGGCCGCACGCCCGCGCTGCGCAGGAGGTGGCCGTAGCGGTTCGCCAGCGCGTCGACTTCCGCGTAGGTGACCTCGCCGCCGTCCGTGAGCAGCGCGCGGCGGCCGCCCCGCCCTTCCCGAATGCGGTCGCCCAGGAAGTACTCGGCGATGTTGAAGCGCTCGGGCGGATCGAAGATCGGCTGCGGCGCGGCGTCTCGCATCGGGCTCCGTCGGCGGGGGTCGTCCGGTCCTGGCTGAGGTTCGCACGGTATGCGCGGCCCGGCGGGTCTACAACCGACACGAGCCGCCCGGACTTGCGCCCCTCCCCGGCACGGCGTAGCGAGACTCCATGACTGTGAACAGGCTTTCGGACCTCACCTGGGAGGAAGTCGGGGCCCTCGACCTCGATCGAACGGTGGCGATCCTGCCCGTGGGAGCGACCGAAGCGCACGGCCCCCACCTGCCGCTCGACACCGACGTCACCATCGCGGAAGCGATGGCGGAAGCCGGCGCGCGGCGACTCTCGGCCGCGGGTCTGGAGATCGTGCTCCTCGACGGCCTCCCGTACACGCCCGCCGCGTTCTCCGCGAGGTTTCCCGGCACGATCGATATCGGGGCCGCGACGTTCACCGCCCTCCTCGTCGACATCGCCGCCAGCCTGCGCCGGGCCGGGATCGCCACCCTGGCGATCGCGAACGCCCACTTCGACCCCGCCAACCTCGAGGCGCTTCACGCCGCGGCGGCGGCGGTCGGCGGGGGGGATTCCATTCGCGTCGTGTTTCCCGATCTGACGCGCCGGCCGTGGGGGAGCCGGCTCACCGAGGAGTTCCGGAGCGGGGCCTGCCACGCCGGGCGGTACGAGGGCTCGATCCTCCTCGCCCGCGATCCCGGCCGCGTGCGCGAGGAGATCATGCGCGGACTGGACGACAATCCCGTCTCCCTCTCCGCCGCGATCCGGGCCGGGCTGGGAGATTTCGCGGAGGCGGGGGGGACGCGGGCGTATTTCGGCTATCCGTCACAGGCGACGGCGGAAGAGGGACGTGCTACCATTGAGACGCTCGGCGAGATCCTCGCCGAGGCAGTGAGGGAAGCCCTGGGAGAGGAAGTGAGGGAAGCCCTGGGAGAGGAAAAGAAGTGAGTCTTGCCGGACGTGGCGCGCTTGTCACGGGCGGGGGGCGCGGCATCGGGGCCGCGACGGCACGGACGCTGGCGGATCGAGGCGTCCGGCTGGTGCTGGCGGCGCGGAGCACGCCGGAGATCGAGGCTGTCGCGGCCGAGCTGCGGGACGGTGGAGGCGAGGCGTGGGCGATGACGTGCGACGTGTCGGATCCGGCGAACGTGGAGGACCTGTGCCGCGAGGCCGAGCAGCGGCTCGGCGCCGTGGACATCCTCGTGAACAATGCCGGCGTGGCCAGTTCCGCGGCCGTCGTGAAGCTCGCCCCGGAGGAGTGGGAGCGGCTGTGGCGCATCAACGCGACCGGCGCGCTTCTCGCAATGCAGGGCGTGCTGCCCGGCATGCTGGAACGCGGCTGGGGCCGGATCGTGAACGTGGCCTCCGTCGCCGCGCTGCGCGGGGCGCGCTACATCGCCGCCTACGCCGCATCGAAACACGCCCTGCTCGGACTCACGCGCTCCGCCGCGGCCGAGGTAGCGGGAGCCGGGGTCACGGTGAACGCGGTCTGTCCCGGCTACGTCGACACGCCGATGACGGACGCCACGATCGAGAACATCGTGAAGCGAACGGAGATGGCGGAGACGGACGCCGTCGAGGCGATCCTTGCGACGACGCCGCAGCGGCGACTCATCGCCCCCGGGGAGGTCGCGGCATCGATTGCGTTCCTGTGCGAAGACGAAGCGCGGAGCATCAACGGTCAGACCGTCGTGCTGGACGGCGGCGCCACGGCGGCTCTCCCGTGACCGATGTGTTCGAGGTTCTGAACCCGGCCGCGCTGGGCGAGCCGCGGGGCTGGAATCACGGCCTCCTCGCCCCCTCCGGCGGGCGCGTACTGTTCGTGGCCGGGCAGACCGCGACCGGATCGGACGGACACGTCGAGACTTCGGACTTCGCCGCGCAGTTCGCGCTCGCGCTCGACCGCGTGCTGGCGGTGGTGCGGGCGGCGGGCGGAGAGCCCTCGCACATCGGACGGATGACCATCTACGTGACGGATCTCGCCGCCTACCGGGACGCCCGTTCGGAGCTTGGGACCGCGTGGCGCGCCCGGTTGGGCCGGCACTATCCCGCCATGGCGCTCGTCGAGGTCAGCGGGCTCGTCGATGCCGGCGCGCAGGTCGAGATCGAAGCGACCGCCGTCCTGCCGTGACCCCGCACCACCGCCGGGAAGGAAGCGCGCCGTGCCTCTGAATCCGAGTTCATTCCTGTACGAGGTCGACGCGGCGACATCCGTCGCGACGATCACGCTGAACCGTCCGGAACGGCGCAATGCGCTGACCTTCGAGGTCTACGACGAACTCCGAAACACCTTCCGCGCGCTCGACCGCGAACCGGGGATCCGTGCGGTCGTGATCACGGGGGCCGGGGCCGCCTTCTGCACGGGCGGGGATGTGCGCGACATCATCGGGCCGCTCCTCGAGATGGACGCCCCGGAATTGCTCGAATTCACGCGGATGACGTGTGACCTGATCGTCGCCATGAAGGAGTGCGAGAGGCCCATCGTCGGCGCCCTGAACGGCACGGTGGCGGGGGCCGGGGCCGTGATCGCGACCGCCTGCGACGTGCGGATCGCGACCGAATCCGCGAAGATCGCCTACCTGTTCACGCGGGTCGGGCTCTCCGGCGCCGACATGGGGATCGCTTGGCTCCTGCCGCGAATCATCGGTCTCGGGCGTGCGACGGAGCTTCTGATGACGGGCGATTTCCTCGACGCACGGGAGGCGCTCCGTATCGGACTGTACAATCGGGTCGTCCCCGATGGCGAGGCGCTCGCCGCGGGGACGGAGTGGGCGGCGCGGCTGGCGGCGGGACCCACCTCCGCGCTGTCCGTCACCAAGCGCGCTCTGGAGAGGGAGGCACACATGACGTTGGTCGACGCGCTCGCCGAAGAGGCCCGCCTGCAGGCCGCCTGCATGGAGGACCCGAACTTCCGCGAGGGCTTCCGCGCCTTCGTCGAGAAGCGGGCCGCGGTGTTCTCGTGATCGACCTCCATCCCGTCCGCGCCTTTCTCGAACCGCGGCACCTCGAACTCGGGGAGGGGCTCGGGCGCTACGCGGCGTCGGAGTTCGCGGAACACGCGCATCGGGACGATGATGATCTCGCCCGCCGCTACGCGCGGGAGATCTGCGCATCCCTGGGGCGAGGCGGCTGGCTGAAGGCGATCGGCCGACAGGACTTCCGGGCCTGTTCCGTGACGCGGGAGACGCTGGCTTTCTACTCACCGCTCGCGGACGCGATGTTCGCCCTCCAGGCGCTGGGCTCGACCCCCATCGCGCTGGCCGGCGACGAGAGGCAGCGCCGCCTGTGGCTCGACCGCGCCATCCGCGGGCGAGCCGTGGCGGCCTTCGCGATGAGCGAGCCGGAGGCGGGGTCCGACGTGGCCGCCATGCGCTCGACCGCCGTCCGCGACGGGAACGACTACGTCCTCAACGGCGTGAAGACCTTCATCTCGAACGCGGGGATCGCGGACTTCTATCTCCTGTTCGCGGTCACCGACCCGGCCGAGGGGGTTGCCGGGATCTCCGCCTTCCTCCTCCCCGCCGACACGAAGGGATTCCGCTTCGTGCGGCCGCTCGTGATGGCCGACCCCCACCCGCTGGGCGAGATCGCGCTCGAAGACTGCCGGCTTCCGGCCGCGGCCCGCGTCGGAGGCGAGGGCGAAGGGTACAAGCTCGGGCTCGCCACGCTCGATCGCCTGCGCCCCACCGTCGGCGCCGCGGCCTGCGGAATGGCGGGCCGCGCGCTGCACGAAGCGCTCCACCACGCCCTCTCGCGCCGGCAGTTCGGACGGGCGCTCGCCGATTTCCAGA
Source organism: Candidatus Palauibacter scopulicola (assembly GCF_947581915.1). NCBI lineage: Bacteria > Pseudomonadati > Gemmatimonadota > Gemmatimonadia > Candidatus Palauibacterales > Candidatus Palauibacteraceae > Candidatus Palauibacter > Candidatus Palauibacter scopulicola. Next base: position 59,759 of record NZ_CANPWG010000014.1, on the reverse strand, counting down.
TCACGCAGGAGAAGGTGGGACGGATGGGCACCGACCTGACCGCCGCCCGGCTCCTCGTGTATCGAGCGGCCTGGGAGCGCGACGGCGGCGCGGACCGCACCGACCTCGAAGCCGCCATGGCAAAGTCCTTCGCGACCGAGATCGCGCAGGGCGTGGTGGACGACGCCGTGCAGATCCTCGGCGGACGCGGCGTACTGGCGGACCACCCGGTCGACCGGCTCTACCGCTCCGTGAGAGCGCTCCGCATCTACGAGGGCGCCACCGAGATCCAGCGTCTCATCATCGCGCGTCATCTGCTCGACGCCGCGCGCGGCGAGAGCGACCTCTGAGGATCGTCTGCGTCGGAGGCGGGCCGGCCGGCCTGTACTTCGCGATCCTGATGAAGCGCGCGGATCCGGCGCACGATGTCATCGTCCTCGAACGCAACCGCCCCGGCGACACCTACGGCTTCGGCGTCGTGTTCTCCGACGCCACGCTGGAGGAACTCGCCGCCGCGGACCGCGACAGTTACGAGGCGATCGTGCGGTCCTTCCACCACTGGGACGACATCGACATCCACTACCTGGGCCACCGGCTCACGTCGACCGGACACGGGTTCAGCGGCCTCGCCCGCACCGCCCTCCTCGAGATCCTGGAGTCGCGGGCGCGCGAACTCGGCGTCGATCTTCAGTGCGGCGTGGAAGTCGAGTCGGAGGAAGCGTACGCCGGCGCCGATCTCGTGCTCGCCGCCGATGGAGTGAACAGCCGCATGCGGGACCGATACGCCGCCGCCTTCGGCCCCCTCGTCGATCTCCGTCCGAACCGGTTCGTGTGGCTCGGCACGACGAAGCCCTTCCCCGCCTTCACCTTCCATTTCCGGGAGACCGAACACGGCCTGTGGCGCGTACACGCGTATCAGTACAGGCCCGACAGCGTCGGCGGCGATCCCGTCTCCACCTTCATCGTCGAGGCGACCGAGGCGACGTGGCGCGCCGCCGGGATGGACGCCGCCTCCGAGGAGGAGACCGTCGCTTTCCTCGAGGACACGTTTCGTGAGGAACTCGATTCCCATCGCCTCGTCGCGAACCGCTCGATCTGGCGGGGCTTCCCGACCGTCCGGAACCGATCGTGGCGCCACGGCCACATCGTGCTCGTCGGCGACGCCGCGCACTCGGCCCACTTCTCCATCGGGTCCGGCACCCGGCTGGCGATGATCGACGCGATTTCCCTTCACGAGTCGCTGCTCGCCCACGATCTCGATGTGGCGCCCGCGCTGGAGGCCTACGAGACGGCCCGCCGGCCGGAGGTCGAGAGCGCGCAGAGGGCGGCGCAGGCGAGTCTCGAATGGTTCGAGGGCACCGAGCGTTTCCTGGAGACGGAACCCCTGCAGTTCGCCTTCAACCTCATCACGCGCAGCCTCCGCATCACCCACTCCAACCTCGCCCTGCGCGACCCGGAGTTCACCGCGCGCGTCGACCGCTGGTTCGCGGAGCGGGCGGCGGCGGACGCAGTGGCGGCCGACACAGCGGCGGCGACCGCAGGCGCTCCCCCCGCGGGCGTCGGGCGCGGCCCGGCCCCTCCCCCCCTCCTCGCCCCATTCCGGCTCCGGGAGCTTGAACTGAAGAACCGGGTCGTCGTCTCGGCCATGTGCCAGTACTCCGCGGAGGGCGGGACGCCGGACGACTGGCACCTCGTGAATCTGGGCAGCCGGGCGATCGGGGGAGCCGGACTCGTGATGTCGGAGATGACGGACGTGAGCCGGGAGGGCCGCATCTCGTTGGGCTGCACGGGAATGTACGCTCCCGTGCATGTGGGCGCCTGGAAGCGGATTGTCGACTTCGTGCACCGCCATTCGGACGCGGCGATCGGGCTGCAGCTCGGCCACGCGGGCCGGAAGGCGTCCACCCACCTGTCCTGGGAGGGCGACAACGAACCTCTCGATGAGGGCGGCTGGCCGATCATGGCCGCCTCCCCCGTGCCCTGGTTCGAACACAGCCCGGTGCCGCGCGAGATGACGCGGCGGGACATGGATCGGGTGACCGCCGAGTTCCGCCGCGCAGCGAAAATGTCGGAGGAGGCCGGGTTCGACCTGCTGGAGATCCACTTCGCGCACGGCTACCTGCTGGCCAGCTTCATCTCCCCTCTCACGAACCTCCGTGAGGACGAGTACGGAGGAGACGTGGACGGGCGGCTTCGTTTCCCGCTCGAGGTCCTCGCGGCGGTGCGATCCGCGTGGCCGCCCGAGAAGCCGATCTCGGTCCGGATCTCCGCCGTGGACTGGGCGGAGGGCGGGATGACCGCGGACGGGGCCGTCGAGGTCGCGCACCGCCTGAAGGAGGCGGGCGTGGACATCATCGATGTCTCGGCGGGACAGACCGTCCCCTGGCAGGAGCCGGTCTACGGCCGCCAGTACCAGACCCCCTTCTCGGATCGCATCCGGCACGAAGTGGGGATCGCGACCATGGCCGTGGGCAACATCTCCTCGTTCATGGACGTGAACACGATCCTCGCGGCGGGCCGCGCGGACCTCTGCTGTCTCGCCCGTGCCCACCTCTGGGACCCATACTGGACCCGGCACGCCGCCTATGCTTCGGGGGCGCCGATCCCGTGGCCGCCGCAGTATTCGTCGCTGGACGGCTACACGCCGAGATTCGAGTGGGGGTACTAGGGTCGCGTCCCGGGCACCGCACGCGGGCCGCCGGAGGGAGATCGATGGCGCACGGAAAATACCTGACCTATGCCGGATACCTGCACCTCGACGAGCTGCTGTCTCTCCAGGAGGAGCAGTCGGGCGAGGGCGGGAGCCCCGAGCACGATGAGATGCTGTTCATCATCATCCACCAGGTGTACGAGCTGTGGTTCAAGCAGCTTCTGCACGAACTCGAGTTCGCGCGCGACCGGATGGGTGCCGACGACATGCCGCGGCTCCTGCACACGATGCAGCGCATCCTCACGATCCTGAAGGTGCAGGTCGCCCAGCTGGACATCCTGGAGACGATGCGACCGCTGGAGTTCCTCGCCTTTCGGCAACGGCTGGAGGAGGCGAGCGGCCTGCAGTCGTACCAGTTCCGCGAGCTCGAATTCATCCTCGGCCACAAGCGGACGAACGTCTTCGATCGATATCCGGAAGGAAGCGACGCGCGCCGGCGGCTCGACGCCCGCTACGCGGAACCGTCGCTGTGGGCCGCCTTCCTCCGGTTCCTCCACGCGCACGGGTACGCGATCCCGGCGGAGGACCTGGAGCGGGACGTCACGGCACCGACCGAGCCGTCCGCGGGCGTGCGGGACGCGCTCATCCGGCTGTACCGGGAGGATCCGCAACTCGTCCAGCTGTGCGAGCGGTTCGTGGATCTCGACGAGGGCCTCCAGGAATGGCGCTACCGGCATGTGAAGATGGTGGAGCGCACGATCGGAGCGCGGCCCGGGACCGGCCAGACGGGGGGCGCCGCCTACCTCAGGAAGTCGCTGAACCGCCCCGTGTTTCCCGACCTGTGGGCGATCCGCACCGACCTGTGACGAGCTTCCCGTGACGCGTTTCGCGCCGGAGGACCTGTACCGGGAGCCGAACGCGCTCGCCCCGTACTACTCCCGCTTCCGGGTCGCGGAGCGGCTGCTTCTCACGGGCCATTCGCACCAGGCGTGGCCCGACTGCGGCTTCGCGGGACAGCTCCGGGCATGGGAAGACGCCGCCCGCCTGGTGGACGGGAAGTGGGAGGAGGCGTTCGCCCGCGGGAACCGGGTCCGCGCCGGGTACGCCGAACTCCTCGGACGCCCGGGGCGCCCCGACGAAGGGGACGTCGCGCTGGGCTCCAACACGCACGAACTCGTGGTGCGCTTTCTCTCCGCCCTCGACCTGCGCGCGCGGCCCCGGATCGTGACGACGGCGGGGGAGTTCCACTCCATCCGGCGCCAGCTCGACCGCCTGGAGGAGGAGGGGCTGGCCATCGTCCGCGTGCCCGTGGACCCGATCGACTCGCTCTCCGAGCGACTCGGTCTCGCCACGGACGACGAGACGGCGGGCGTGCTCGTTTCCGCCGTCCTCTTCCGTGACGCCCGTATCGTCGGCGGGCTGGACCGCGTTGCGGACCGCTGCGAACAGGTGGGGTGCCACCTGCTCGTGGACGCCTATCACGCGCTGAACGCGATCCCCTTCGATCTCTCGAAGCTGGGGCTCGAAGGCGCGTTCGTGGTGGGGGGCGGGTACAAGTACTGCCAGCTCGGCGAGGGGAACTGCTTCCTGCGCGTACCTCCGGACTGCCGGCTGCGCCCCGCCGTCACGGGTTGGTTCGCCGAGTTCTCGGCGCTGCACGGGGCGGAGGACGCCGCGCGGGTGCCGTACGGAGCGGGAGCGGAACGGTTCGCGGGCAGCACGTACGATCCGACGAGCCACTACCGCGCCGCCGAGGTGTTCGACTTCTTCCGGGAGCGGGGACTCGCGCCGGAGTTCCTGCGTGCGGTGAGCCGGCACCAGATGGACCGTCTCACGCGAGGGTTCGACGGGCTCGACGCGGACCCGGCACTCGTGGACCGCGACCGGGAGACGCCGCCCGATGCGGTGGGCGGCTTCCTCGCGCTCCGGACGCCGCGGGCACGCGACTTCCACGAGGCGCTCGCGGCTCGCGGCGTGGCGACGGACTACCGCGACGACCTGCTGCGGCTGGGCCCGGCCCCCTACCTCAGCGACCGGCAACTGGACGACGCGGTCGCCGCCCTCGGAGAGGTGGCGGCCGGGTTCTAGCGTCGTGTCCCGGCCTGGTCGGATCGGGCGGCGCGCCGCACGGCCCACTCGAGGTCGGCCCGGCTGTCCACGCCGCGCACCATCGTCTCGAGATCGCCGATGCCGGCGGTCTGTTCGGCCGTGACGGTTCGCACTCGCAACCGCTCGAGGAAGCCCATCATCGAGGGGGACGGGGCGCCGGACGCGGCGGCGCGCGCCACGAGCCGGGCGGCCAGCCGGCCGACCTCCCGCCGATAGGCGGCGCACAGGGGCTGAGCCCGGCCGCGCGCGTTCGGCACGACGGCGTCCGCCTCCGCATCGCTCGCGAGTTCGCCGCTCAGGCGGTCGACGAGATCCGGCGTGACGAAGGGGAGGTCGCCCGCCAGCACAACGCAGATCGCGCCCCGTGCCGCGTCCAGCCCCGAGGCGAAGCCGGCGAGGGGACCCAGGTCGGGTACCGGGTCGGGCACAACAAGGAGACCGCGGCCCTCCGGGCTGCGGAACGTGGCCGAGCCGGGCGGGCCCGCGGTTTCGGCGACGGACTCCCAGCCTTCCCCGGCGAGCGCGCGCCGGAAGGGCGGAACTTCGCGCACCGCCAGGACGGTGTCCTTGAACTGCGACGTGGCTTCCAGGATCCGTGACAGCACGGTACGGCCGCCGATCTCGACCAGCGGCTTGTCGCGGCCGAGTCGGCGAGAACGCCCGCCGGCCACGATCACGAGCGACCGGTGCGGCCCGCTCACGCCGCGGGAGGCCGTCCGGGCCCCACCGCCGTCGCCCCGGGTGCCACGCCGAGATCCGCCAGCAATGCGGCCACGCGCCGGCGAATGTCATCCCGGACCGCGCGGAACTCCTCCGGGGGCAGGTCCTTCGGGTCCTTCACCTCCCAGTCCTCCCGCCGCCGCGCGGACACATGCGGACACGCGTCGCCGCACCCCATGGTGACGACCGCATCGAACGGCCCGGGCGGCACGTCGTCCAACCCCTCCGACCGGTGGCCGCCGAGATCGTAGCCCACCTCCGCCATGGATTCGATCGCCCGCGGGTTCACGACGCCCGAAGGCCGGGAGCCCCCGCTCGACGCCTGTACACCGTCACCCGCCAGCATGCGGGCGAAGGCCTCCGCCATCTGGCTCCGGCAGGAGTTCTCCACGCAGACGAAGAGGAGCCGCGGGCCCACGGGTTCTCCGCCGGCCCGGCCCGGATTCGGCGCCGTGGCCCTAGCCCCCGAGGACGTTGAACTGCCGGCTGAACTTGACGATCAGCGAGCGGCCCTGCGGCCCGTGCAGATCCTGGATCCCCTGGATGTCGTTGTAGACGATGAACAGGCCGGTCCCCGCCGTGTTGAGCCATCCGAACCGCACGTTGGCGGAGAAGGTGTCGAGCTGGGTCGAGTACTGAACGAGCGACTGCAGGTAGATCCGCGGCGTGAAGAAGTAGCCGAGGTTCACCCCGGCCAGCGTGGCGACGAAATCCCCTTCCTCCAACGTCACATTGTTGTAGTCGAGCCGCAGCGACGTACTGAACGAGGAGCCCGGCCGCACGGTCAACGTCCCGTTCAGGCTGCGGCGCGAACCCGACAGGAACTGGCCGATGTTCGCCCCGCTGCGGAAGGAGACCTTCGCCGATTCGTTCGTCCAGAAACGGAGCTGCGTCTCCCACCCGTCGTAGGTCCCCGCGGGCACGATGATGTCCGTTCCGGGCATCGGGAACGGCTCGTACAGCCCCTCCCGGTTCCAGTTCATGCCGGTGTGGGCCTCCATCCCGTCGTTGAACTCCCAGTGGTTGTCGATGTGGAGCCGGGCCGACTCCTCGAACCCCCGCGTCACCCCCGTCTTGTCGCTCCGGAAGGTGAAGTAGGAGATGTGCGGGCGGATCTCGCGGAAGGTCTCCTCCGGATGGATGTTGTACATGAGGAAGAGCTGGTAGTACTTGTGGCCCGTCCGCCGCAGGAAGCCCACTTCGGGGTTGAAGTTCTCGCCGAAGTGCTGATACTGGAGGTTCCCCCGCCACTTGCGGGTCGTGAGACCGAAGGTCGCGTCGAACGCCCCGTCCGCGTCCGTCAGGCCGGGAGTCGCCGTCCTCGCCCCCCACGCCGTCAACGTCCACGCCTCCCCCAGTCCCAGCTGTCCATCCACCGCGTAGGTCCGGTTGTAGTCGCCGGACGCGCTCCCGTCGCGGTTGATGAAGGCCCCGCCGATCCGCGACCGGTTCGGCAGTTCACGGGCCACGCGGGCGACCGAGTACGCGTTCGCCCCCTGGACGCCCTCGATCCCGTCCGTCCCGATGTGGAGCATCCCGACGTTGAACCCGGCCGCGCGCCCGGAGACGCGGGCGCCGCCGGTGATCGGGACCTGCCGTCCGTTGGCGATGCCGATTCGGCGGCTGAAGAAGAGATCCGCCCCGCCACCGCCGACTGCGAAGAAACCCGCGTTCTCGAGGAAGAAGGGGCGTTTTTCCGGGAATAGCAGGCTGAAGCGCGTCAGGTTGACCTGCTGGTCGTCGACCTCCACCTGCGCGAAGTCCGTGTTGTACGTCGCGTCGAGCGTCATTCCACGCGTAAGCTGGAGCTTGGCCTCGCCGCCGAAATCGTAGTCCTGGTCGAACGCCGTCTGCCCGCCCGCGTAGTCCCGCGCCGTCGCACCGAGCATGTACGGCGTGACCGAGCCGAGACGCCGGAATGGAAGCTCGAGCCCCGTCAGGTTCCCCGCGTAGTTGAGCCGGTAGAGGTTGAACTCGCGGGGGACCGCGGACCAGAAGGATTCCTCGTTCCGGCGCCGGATCTGACGGGCGACGTTGAAGCCCCAGGTCGGATCGGTCCCGTAACGGAGCGTGTTGAAGGGAATCCGGAACTCGGCGTACCAGCCCTCGCCGTCGCGGCTCGTCGCGACGTTCCAGGAGCCGTCCCAGTTCTTGTTGAAGCCTCCGCCGGCGCCCGACTGCATCCGCCGCTGGGTGTTGAAGCCGCCCCCCAGGAAGAAGCCGCCGCCGCGGCCTTCGTTGGCGACCTGTCCATCGTACTCGATGCCCGCCGGCGTCGTCCCGAACACGAACGCGTTCTGGAAGTCGTGGTAGGTATCGAACGCGAGCAGCACGTGGTCGGCCTCGGAGACCTCGGCGTCCCGGATCCGGTCCCCGGGGATGATCGCCGCCGGGTCCCCGTCGAGAGCCCAGACCCCGACGTAGATCGCCTCGTCGTCGAACACCATGCGCACTTCGGTGCGTTCGGACGCCGGCTGCCCGTCAAACGGTTCGCGCTGGATGAAGTCCGTCATCACCGGGGCCCCGTTCCAGGCCGCATCGTCCAGGACTCCGTCGATGGCCGGCGCCTCCGCCGTACGGACCGCAAGACCCTCGATCGGAAGGGGCGGCGCCTCTTCCGATCCGCCCTGCGCCGGACCGTCCTGCGCGCGCAACTCCGCCGCCGGCAGGAAGAGGGCGATGAGACAGGCGACCCCGAAGCTCAGCACCCCGCGCCCAAATCCAGCGTCGGCGCGGAAAGCGGTGAGACCGTGGTTTCTTCGGAAGCTCATATGACGGACACCTTTGAGGAACACCGTGAAGGATGGACCTGCGCGCGCCAAGTCGAGGAAGGTAACACGTACCGGCTCCGCGCGGTTGCAACGTGGAACCGTCAATCCTAATGTTCAGATATATGGACACCGTTCAATCGAGACTGCGATTCTTCCGTAAAGATCTTCAGGGCTTGTCGCTACGCGACTTCCGCGGCCGCGTGAACGCGGAGTTGCCCGAGCACGCCCGCGTGAGCCTCGGCACGCTCTCGAACTACGAGCGGGAGGCCGGTGGGTCCTCGAGGGCGGGGCCGCGGGCCGAATTCCTGGCGGCGCTGAAGCGCGCCTTCCCTCCCCTTCGCCTCGAATGGCTGATCCTGGGCGACGGAGAGCCGACGACCATCGCCGAGCGACTTGCCGCGCCCGAGGGCCTTGAGACCAAGGCGGGAGCCTCGACGGGCGAAGAACCCTCGTTCGCGGCGCGGGTGCTGGCGCGCTACCCCGACCTCGAGCTCCTCTCGCCGGAGGCGTCGGCCCTCTTCATGGGCGCGCTGACGCGGCTGGCCATGGGCGAACCGAAGCTGGCGCTGGATGAAGGGGACCTGACCCAGCTGGCGGGCGACCTGCGCTGGCTCCTCCTGCTTCCGCCGGGGGCGTGGGGGTTTCGCCACGCGCCGCCCTACCGGGCATTCTCCGACTACGCCGTCGCGATGCTGCACGCGCTGAGCCTGCTCATGCCCGAGAGTGGGGAGGGAGACCCGATCGCGGACCACGCCGCTTCGATCCTCCCCCGGCTGCGCCGCTTTCGGAAGGTCGGTTTCTAGACCGGGGAGGGACGATTAGATTCCCCGCCGGGTCTTCGTCGCGGTTCGGGCGGGGCGGTTGCGGAAGGCGAAGGCGGAGTCGTGGCGAGTCTCCGGAGCCCGGAGACCCGGCACTCGAATCTCTTCCTGATCAGCTGGACATACATGGCAACCCCTATCGACCAGACCGACGATCTGGAGCGCGCGCTCAGCGCCCTGGCCCGCCCCGAATGGCGGGATCTCCAGGCCGAGGACCTCCTCGCGATGTATCGCACGATGTACACGTCGAGGACGATCGACGACCGCGAAATCGCGATGAAGCGGCAGAACCGCATCTTCTTCCAGATCTCCGGCGCCGGGCACGAAGCGCTCCTCGTCGCGGCGGGACGCGCCCTCAGAGCAGGCCACGACTGGTTCTTCACCTACTACCGCGACCGCGCGCTCTGTCTCGAACTCGGCATGACTCCGTACGAGATGTTCCTCGGCGCGGTCGGCGCGGAGGAGGATCCATCGACCGGCGGACGGCAGATGCCGGCGCACTTCGGTTCTCCTGACCTGCACCTCGTCACGCCTTCGAGCCCGACGGGCACGCAGTTCAACCAGGCAGTGGGGTGCGCGGAGGGCATCGCCCGCGCCCGGGCCGCCGGCCTCGACGGACTCGATGCGGTCGCCCCCAACGTGGAAGCGGATGAGATCGTGCTCGTGTGCACGGGGGACGGCACGACCTCGGAAGGAGAGTTCTGGGAGGCGCTCAACACCGCCTCCAACCTGCAGCTTCCCATCCTCTTCCTCGTGGAGGACAACGGCTACGCGATCTCCGTGCCCGTCGAGGTCAACACGGCGGGGGGCAGCATCTCGAGTCTCGTGCGGAACTACCCGAACCTCCACATCGAGGAGGTCGACGGGACGGACCCGCTCGAGAGCTACGTCGTCATGCGGCGCGCCGCGCGATACGTGCGGTCCGGCCACGGTCCGGCGCTCGTTCACGCACATGTCACCCGGCCCTACAGCCACTCGATGTCCGACGATGAGCGGCTCTACAAGTCCGAAAGCGAACGGGAAGTCGAATCCGAGCGCGACCCGCTCGCCACCTTCGCCGACTACCTCGTTCGGGAAGGCGTGATCGAGGCCGGCGCACTCGAATCGCTCAAGGCGGAGATCAGGGCCGAAGTCGCCGACGCGGCGGACCGCGCCATGGCCCGCCCGCAACCGGACCCGGCAACCGTCTACACGCACGTGTACTCGCCCGACGTCGACCCCGCGTCGAACGCCTTCGAGACGGAGGCACGGCCCGACCCCGAGGGGAATCCGAAGACGATGGTCGACCTGCTCAACGCCTGCCTCCGCGACGAGATGCGGCGCGATCCGCAGATCGTGGTGTTCGGGCAGGACGTGGCGGACGCGAGCCGCGAGGAGATCCTCGATGAGGTCAAGGGCAAGGGCGGCGTCTTCAAGGTGACGTACGGCCTGCAGCGCGAGTTCGGGTCGCTGCGGGTGTACAACGCGCCCCTCGCCGAGGCGAACATCGTCGGACGCGCCGTGGGTCTCGCCGTGCGCGGGCTGAAGCCGGTCGCCGAGGTCCAGTTCTTCGACTACATCTGGCCAGCCTACCACCAGTTCCGGAACGAGGTCGCGACCTTCCGCTGGCGCTCCGCGGGACGCTGGAAGTGCCCGCTCGTCATTCGGACCACCTACGGGGGCTACATCTCGGGCGGCGCGATGTACCATTCGCAGACGGGCGCCTCGCTCTTCACGCACACGCCCGGCATGCACGTGATCTGCCCCTCGAACGCGGTGGACGCGAACGGGCTCCTGCGGACCGCGATCCGGTGCGACGATCCGGTGCTCTTCCTCGAGCACAAGCACCTGTACCGGCAGACGTACAACAAGGGCGTCTATCCGGGTCCCGAGTACATGATCCCCTTCGGCAAGGCCGCCCTCGTCACGGAGGGCGACGATCTCACGATCGTCACCTACGGCGCAATGGTGGAGCGCACGCGCAAGGCGCTCGCGAAGCTGGACCGCGCCGGAGAGCCGGTGGGCGCGGACCTCATCGACCTGCGGTCGCTGAACCCGGTCGACATGGACGCCATCCGCCGCTCCGTGATGAAGACGAACCGTGTGCTCGTGGCCTACGAGGACGCCAAGTCCTGGGGCTACGGGGCCGAGATCTCGGCCCGTCTGGCCGACGAACTGTTCGAGTGGCTCGACGCGCCGATCCGCCGGGTCACCTCGACGGACACCTTCATCGGCTACGCGCCCTCGCTCGAGAACGCGTCTCTGCCGCAGGTCGACGACATCGCCGAAGCGATCGTGGAACTCGCCACCTGGTAGTCGGCGGGGGCCGGCGTCGCGTGGCGGCGGCCGGCGTCACTCGGCAGTAGACTCGCCTCCTGACCGCAACGCCTCGAGCGCTTCCAGGCTGCGGGGCCAGTCCTTTCCCAGCAGCCGGGAGAGGGCCCGGTCCGCGACCACCTTTCCGCCGGTCTGGCAGGCGGCGCAGTAGTTCGTCTCGTTGTCCGCGTACCGGATCCGCTGCACCGGCGCCGCGCAGTCCGGACACGGCTCTCCGTATTTTCCGTGCACCGCCATCCCGGCGTGGAATGCGGTCACCTTCTCCGGAAACTCCCCCGCCAACTCGTCCCGCAGCCGGCGCGTCCACCGCGCGAGCGTTTGGCGCACGGCGTCCTGGAGCCGGTCGATCTCCTCGTCGCCGAGCCGGCTCGTCCACTTGATCGGCGACAGCTTCGCGCGGTGCAGGATCTCGTCCGAATACGCGTTGCCGATGCCCGAGAAGAGCCGCGGATCCGTGAGCGCGCGCTTGAGCGTGTGGTTGCGGGCCGTGAGCGTCTCGCGGAAGGCGGCCGGGTCCGCGGTGAGGGGATCGATGCCGCCGGGGTCGTGCCGGGCGAGCGCCTCGGCGCCCTTCACGACGTGGAGCGACGCCCGTTTCTTCGTCCCTGCCTCCGTGAGCAGGAGGCTCCCCTCGGCGAAGTCGAAGGCGGCGAGACCGAGTCGCCGCGGAATCTTCACGCCGGGATCCCGCCACCGGAGCCGGCCCGCGATCATGAGGTGGAGGACGAGCCACAGCTCCGGTTCGTCCTCCCGGTCCTCCGGGAGCGCGAGTCCGATCGCGATTCGCTTCCCCAGCCGACGGAGGGCCACGACCCGGCGGCCGTGCGCCTCGGTCAGGGGCGGATCGACGCTCCGGAGCAGGAAGGGACTGCCGAGCCGCACCCGCTCCAGCGTGCGCCCGAGGACGCGCGTCTCCAGCCCTTCCAGGTACACCGTGATGTCGGGCAGTTCGGGCACTGCGATTAGCCGCCGCCTTCCGAGCCGGATGCATGGCCGCGGGCGTGGGCGGACTCGTTCGGTTTCTCGAGGGTGTTGCGAAGATCCTGGACGTAGTCCGGGTGCTCGCGGCTGAACTCCGGCCAGTCCTCGGCCGCCGCGATGATGATGCCGCCGATGGCGCCCATCCCACCGTCCGGCGCCGGGTGACGCAGCGGGTTCGAGTACTGGACGGAGATGCGGTAGACGTGGTCTCTCCGGATCCGCACGCCCCCCCGCCACCAGAGCCGGCTCGTGGGCACGCCGACGGTGCGGCCTTCGCCGTCCACCTCGGGCCCCGTCTCCCAGATCACCCTGCCCGCCGTGACATCCTCGAGCCGAATCCAGTCCCCGTAGTCGTGCAGGTGCCCACCGACGGCGAGGATCCGCCCGTCCACGGCGGGGCTGCCCTCCCAGCTCCTGCCGTGAGTCCCGGGCGGAAGCGGAAACTCCTTCTCGCCGACCGGGCCCATCACGTCGAGATAGAACGGATACACGTCCACGGGCTCGACGAGGCCCGGATCATCGAACGGCGTATACGGAAGCCGGATGTGCAGGAAGGCTTCCTCGTGCGACGCGTCGGGGAGCGGGGCGAACATCGCGCTCACGAGGACCCGGCCGCCCGGCGCGAGGGGAACGCCCAGCACGCCCGGCAGCAACTCGTTCTTCGTCTCGCGGCCCGCGGCGAGAATGCGGCGCGGGACGGCGGAGAAGAGTTCGCGGCTGTCGGGGTCGATGACGTTGACGTGATGGAGAAGGCGGTCGGGGAGCGGGTTGCCCGCGCGGTCCCTCATCCGCCACGAGAAGCCGTGCATCCAGCCGGCGACGGGCAGCTCCGCGAGTTGCACCGGGGGCCGGAGGTGCGGACCGCCGGCCGGCAGCGACACGGGGCCGACGACGATCTCGAACTCGCGCTCGCCCGCGGGCACCCGCACGTCGATGAGCGGGCTCGCGGCAGGCAGGCGCGGCGGGCCCGGGTCGCCGGCGGGCATCGAGGCTCCGTGGGCGTGTTCCTGCGCGGCGGGGGTGTCCGGCGTCTGAACATGCGGCGCGGGCTCGCGCGACGAGAGCGGGTGCGGCAACAGCAGGAGGCCGAGGCTCATGATGCGCGGCGCCGACAGGCCGCGCGGACACCGGTTCCGCATCGCGGCGGATCGCCTCGGCGGTCGGCTCACGCCGGGTTCAGTCGGGCGGGGGAACGTCGAAGTAGGTGTAGTTCTTCGCGGTGAAGGCTTCATACTGCTCCGGCACCTCGTCGTCCGGATAGATGGCCTCCACGGGGCATTCGGGCACGCAGGCGCCGCAGTCGATGCACTCCTCGGGATGGATGTAGTACTGATCCTCTCCCTCGTAGATGCAGTCGACGGGGCACACATCCACGCAGGAGGCATCCTTCTCGCTCATGCATGGTTCGGTGATGATATAGGTCATGCGCGGGAAGATACCCGAGGCCCGAGGGCTGAGCAATTCCGCCATCCCCCCTGTACGGGTGGGGCGCAGCGGGTTGGTCCGTCGTGCAACAGCCGGTATCTTGGAGGGTTCCGGGCGGACGGCACGCGGACGCAGCGGCGCGGTGCGCAGGACACGGAAACGCAGTCCGGGTCACACAGCGAGAAGGCGGCAGTCTTGAAGCCACTCGAGGTCATACAGGGAGGTAGCACGGCCGATGCCTGGCCTTCGCGGAAGCCGCGATGGCTGAAGGTGCGGGCGCCCGGAGGGCCCAACTACATGCGCCTCAAGGAACTGATGCGGGGGCTCGAGCTCAGCTCGGTCTGCGAGGAGGCCCAGTGCCCCAACATCGGCGAGTGCTGGGAGGCGGGCACGGCGACGTTCCTCATCATGGGCGACGTGTGCACGCGCAACTGCCCCTACTGCGCGATCGCGCACGGCCGGCCGGAGGAACTCGACGAAGACGAGCCGCGGCGCGTCGCGGAGGCCATCGAGCGGTTGCAACTCAACCACTGCGTCATCACGTCCGTCGACCGCGACGACCTGCCCGATGGCGGCGCCTGGATCTTCGCCGAGATGATCCGCGAGATCCGGTCGCGCCGTCCCGAGTGTTCGATCGAGGTTCTGACACCGGACTTCCGGGGGAATCCCGAGGCGATCCGCACCGTGATCGCCGCGAGCCCTGAGATCTTCAACCACAACATGGAGACCGTGCGCCGGCTGCACCGGGTCGCCCGGCCGGGCGGCCGCTACGAGCGCTCCCTGAACGTCCTCAACACGGGCCGGCAGCTTGACGACCAGGTCCTCGTCAAGACGGGGATCATGCTCGGGCTCGGAGAGACGTCCGCCGACATCGACGAGTTCATGGGAGACGCGCTCGAAGCCGGCGTACAGATCCTCACGCTGGGGCAGTACCTGAGGCCATCGCCGGACCATCTTCCGATCGACCGCTACGTGTCCCCGGAGGAGTTCATGAACTGGAAGGAGATCGGGGAATCGCGAGGGTTCCTGCACGTCGAGAGCGGGCCGCTGGTTCGGTCCAGCTATCACGCGCGCGAGCAGGTCGTCGAACTGCGCCGGAGGGTCGCGGCGCTGGCGGCCGGATGAGCGCGGCGAACCCCGGCCGGTCCACGGCCACCGTATCCGACGCTCCGGCGGCGGGAGCCCCCGGCGGGGGATCGGGCGAAGACCCCGACGCGTTCCTCGGACTCTCGAAGGAGGAGTGCGTGGCACTCCTGCGGGAGATGATCATCGAGCGCCGGTTCGAGGAGAAAGCGGCGGAGGTCTACCAGGTCGGCAAGATCGGCGGTTTCTGCCATCTCTACATTGGGCAGGAGGCCGTCTCGGCGGGGTCGATTTCGCCGCTGCGGGACGACGACTACGTGATCACCGCGTATCGCGACCACACGCAGGCGATCGCGCGCGGCATGACGCCGAACGCCGTCATGGCCGAACTCTACGGACGCGTGGACGGCTGCTCGAAGGGCTTCGGCGGCTCGATGCACATGTTCGACAAGTCGCTCAACTTCATGGGCGGACACGGCATCGTCGGGAGCCACCTGCCGCTTGCGATCGGGGTCGGCTACGCGATCCGCTACCGGGGCGGAGACCAGGTCTGCCTCTGCTTCTTCGGCGACTCCGTGGTCAACATCGGCGCCTTCCACGAGTCGTTGAACATGGCCGCGCGCTGGAAGCTGCCAGTCATCTTCCTTCTCGAGAACAACCGCTACGGGATGGGGACCGACTACCGGCGGGTGGCGGCCGTGAAGGAACTCAAGGACCGGGGCCGGGCCTACGAGGGCCTCACCTCGCTGGACGTGGACGGCATGGATGTGCTCGCCGTCCGCCAGGCCATGGAGGAGGCGATCGAGCGGGGGCGGAACGAGAAGACGCCCAGCTTCATCGAGGCGCGCTGCTTCCGCTACATGGGCCACTCGATGGCGGACCCGATGCACGGGACGTACCGGACGCGCGAGGAAGTCGAGAAGTGGCGGTCGGATGACCCGATCCTCTCCTTCACCCGGAAGCTCATGGACGCGGGGCGGCTGACGGAGGAGGAGTACCAGGCGATCGACCGCGAGGCGAAGGAGATCGCCGAGGAGTCCGCGGCGTTTGCGGACCGGAGCCCCTTCCCCGATTCGGAAGCGCTCTATCGCTACGTGTATTCGGACGGGTACCCGGACGACATGCGGCGACGCGACGCGTGGCGGAAGGAGCTGCGCTGATGGCCGTCCTCACGTATCGGGAAGCGCTGAACGACGCCCTCCGCGAAGAGATGGAGCGCGACGACTCGACCTTCATCATCGGCGAAGAGGTGGGCGAGTACGACGGCGCCTACAAGGTCACGAAGGGCCTGCTCGACCAGTTCGGGGAGTGGCGCGTGCGGGACGCTCCGATCGCCGAGTTGGGGTTCGCGGGGCTCGGCGTGGGCGCGGCGATGGCGGGGCTGCGGCCGATCGTCGAGTTCATGACGTGGAACTTCGCCCTGCTCGCGATCGACGAGGTCGTGAACGCGGCGGCGAAGATGTTCCAGATGTCGGGCGGACAGTACAACGTCCCCATCGTCTTCCGGGGACCGGGCGGTGCGGCGCTCCAGCTCGCGGCGCAGCACTCGCAGTCGCCGGAGCCCTGGTACAGCTACGTGCCCGGGCTGAAGGTGATCGCGCCCGCCACGGCGAAGGACGCGAAGGGACTCCTCAAGAGCGCGATCCGCGACAACGACCCCGTGGTCTTCATCGAGAGCGAGATCATGTACAACCTCGTCCGGGATGAAGTGCCGGAGGAGGAGTACCTGACGCCGATCGGCAAGGCCGAGGTGAAGCGGGAGGGGTCGGACGTGACCGTCGTGTGCCACTCGAAGATGGTACACCAGGCGCTCGCGGCGGCCCGCACGCTGGAGAAGGAAGAGATCGACGTCGAGGTGCTGGACCTGCGCACGGTGCGTCCGCTGGACGTGGACGCGGTCGTGGCGTCGGTGAAGAAGACGAACCGGGCCGTGGTCGCGGAGGAGGGGTGGCCGATGTGCAACATCGGAGCCCAGGTCGTGGACGACATCCAGCGCGAGGCGTTCGACTCGCTGGACGCCCCGGTGGCGCGCGTGAACGGGCTGGACGTGCCCATGCCCTACGCGAAGAACCTGGAGAAGCTCGTAACCCCCAACGCGGACCACGTGGCGGCGGCGGTGCGCCACGTGTGCTACGCGGACTAGCAGACCGGACGCCGACCGATATGCCAACGAGAGTCGTGATGGCGCAGCTGAGCCCGACGATGGAGGAGGGCAAGCTCATCGAGTGGAAGGTCGCCGAGGGCGATGCCGTGGCGCAGGGCGATGTCGTCGCGGAGATCGAGACCGACAAGGCGAACATGGATGTCGAGGCGCTCGGCGGCGGCGTGCTGCGCAAGATCGTCGTGCAGGAGGGCGCCACGGTGCCGGTGGGCGCGCTCATCGGCGTGATCGCGGAGCCGGACGAGGCGATCGACGAACTGCTCGCCGAGGCGGCGGCGGTCGGCGACGGGGCGGCGGAAGGCCCCGCCGGCGAGCCCGCCGCGCCTGCCGTGGCGGCGGAAGCCGCGGTGGCGGAACCCGTGGCGCCGGAACCCGCGGCGCCCGAAGCCGCAGCGCCGGTCGAGGTCGCGGCGGGTGCGGCGCCCGGAGACCCGGCCGCGGCGGCCGGGGGGCGCATCAAGGCCTCGCCCGTCGCGCGGCGGATGGCCGCGGAGAGCGGGATCGCGCTGGCCGGCCTCGCCGGATCCGGGCCGGGCGGCCGGATCGTCAAGGCCGACATCGAGGCCGCGCTGGCCCGCGGCGCCCCAAGCGTCGCGCCGGTCCCGGGGCCCACGCCCACGGCCCCCGCGCCCACGCCGTCTCCGGCCGCCCCCGGCCAGCCCCCGCCCGCGCCGCTCCCTCCCGGGCTGGAAGACCGCGTCGAGGAGGCGAGCCAGATGCGGAAGGCGATCGCGCGCCGGCTCGGCCAGTCGATCGGGCCCGTCCCCCATTTCTTCCTCACGACCGAGGTCGACATGGGCCGCGCGCTCGAGCTGCGCGCGGACCTCAACGCGCGCTTCGCGGACGGCAAGATCGGGGTGACGGATCTGCTCCTGAAGGCGACGGCGGAGGCGCTGAATCGCCACCCGGCGGTCAACGCGTCGTGGGAGGAGAACGCGATCCGCTACCACGGCGCGGTCCACCTCGGCATCGCCGTGGCGCTCGACGAAGGCTTGATCACGCCGGTGCTGCGCGATGCGGGCCGGAAGGGGCTGCGGCAGATCTCGGCCGAGGCGCGGGACCTCATCGCCCGGGCGCGGGCGCGGAAGCTCGCGCCGGAGGAGTACCAGGGCGGGACGTTCTCCGTCAGCAACCTCGGCATGTTCGAGATCGACGAGTTCACGGCGATCATCAACCCACCGGAAGCCGGCATCCTCGCCATCGGCCAGACGGTCGAGAAGCCCGTCGCGGTGGACGGCCAGGTCGTCGTCCGCAAGCGCATGCGCGTGACCATGTCCTGCGACCACCGCGTCATCGACGGCGCCACGGGCGCGGCGTTCCTCGGCGCCTTCAAGGCGATGCTCGAGAACCCCCTCGAGATGATCCTCTAGCGCGGACCGTCGGACTTCCGGAGAACCGAAAACCAGAGAGTGAAGGGATAGATGTCGGAGACATACGACGTCGTCGTAGTCGGGGCCGGACCGGCCGGCTACGTATGTGCGATCCGGGCCGCGCAACTCGGCCTCCGGACCGCCTGCGTCGAGAGCGGGTCGTACGAGGGCGGCCTCGGCGGCACCTGCCTCAACTGGGGCTGCATCCCCGCCAAGGCGCTGCTCGAGAGCGCCGCGCTCGCGCACAACCTGCAGCACCACGGCGCCCGCATGGGCGTGAAGCCGGTCGAGGTGGAGTACGACTTCTCCGCGGCCGTGAAGCGGAGCCGCATCATCACCCGGAAACTCACGGCCGGCGTGAAATACCTCCTCGGGAAGAACAAGGTCGACATCGTGCAGGGCCGCGGCCGGCTGGCGGGGACGGGTCGCGTCGCGGTCGAAACGGAGGACGGCGACACGCGCGAGATCGCGACCCGGAACGTCGTGTTCGCAACGGGTTCCGTGATGAACACCTTCCCCGGCTTCGAACTCGACGGCGAGAAGGTGATCGGCAGCCGGGAAGCGCTCGGTCTCCAGGAACTCCCGGCGACGATGGCGATCGTCGGAGCCGGATTCGTGGGGGTCGAGTTCGCCGATGTCTTCAACGCCTTCGGCGTGGACGTCACGCTCATCGAGGCGCTCGACACGCTCGTGCCGCTCGAGGACCCGGAGATCGGAAACGCGCTCGAACGCTCGTTCAGGAAGCGGGGCATCCGCAATCTCACGAATACCCGCGTCAAGCACCTGGACCGCGACGCGAGCCCGATGGTCCTCACGGTCGTGAATCCGGACGGCAGCGAGACCGCCGAGGAGACGGATCTCGTGCTCATGGCCGTCGGTCGGCGGCCCGTGAGCGAGAACCTCGGCCTCGAGAAGAACGGGGTCGCCGTGGAGGACGGTTTCATCCGGATCGACGAGTGGTGCCGCACGAGCCAGCCCGGCGTCTACGCGATCGGGGACGTGGCCGGGCAGCCGATGCTGGCGCACGTCGGATCGCACGAAGGCATCGTCGCCGCCGAGCATATCGCGGGCGTGGCCCAGCACCCGATGGAGTACGGGAACATCCCCTCCGTCGGATACTGCCACCCCGAGGTCGCCTCGATCGGCATGTCCGCGGCGCAGGCCGAGGAGGCGGGCCACGAGGTCGTCACCGGCAAGTACCCGCTCGGCGCGCACGGGCGCGCGCTGACCGCCGAGTCCGCGGACGGCTTCGTGAAGATCGTGGCGGACGCCAAGTACGGCGAAGTGCTGGGCGTCCACATGATCGGACACAACGTGAGCGAGCTCGTGGCGGAGGTCGGCATGGCGCGCGAACTGGAAGCCACGCTGGACGAGCTCGTGCGTCACGCGCACGCACACCCCAGCATGGCCGAGGCCGTGATGGAGGCCGCGTTCGCCGCGCTCGGGCGCTCGATCCACATGTGAGCGGCGAGCGGCAACTCCGGGTGGTCGACCTCGGCCGCCGCGAGTACCGGGAGGTGCTCGAGCTTCAGCGCTCGATCGCGCGCTGGCGGCGGAACTCTCCGCCGGATCACGACCTCCTGCTCCTCGTCGAACACCTGCCGGTGATCACCTTCGGGCGGGGATCGAGGGACGACGTCACGCCCCCCGACCCGGCATGGCTCGCCGAGGCGGGGCTGGACCTGGTCGAGATCGAGCGCGGCGGCGACCTCACCTATCATGGCCCCGGCCAGCTCGTGGGCTACCCGATCCTGGACCTCCGGGCGCACCGGAAGGACCTCCACTGGTACCTGCGCCGCATCGAGGAGGTGCTGCTGCGCGTCCTCGCGGAGCGCGGCCTCCCCGCGTTCCGGGTCGAGTCGTACACCGGAGTGTGGACGGGTTCTCCACCCGCCGGGAGCCTCGACACGGGTGAGGACGACGGCTTCGGAACGGTCGTCGCCGGACGCGCGGACGCCCTCATCGGGGCCGGCGCGATTCGCAAGGTCGCTTCGATCGGCGTGCATGCGAGCCGCTGGATCACATCCCACGGCTTCGCGCTCAACGTGACGCCCGAGCCTCTCATGAACTTCCGCGGCATCGTGGCGTGCGGCATCCAGGGCGTCCGCATGACGAGCCTCGCCTCCGAGGGCGCCTCCCTCACCCTGGAAGAGGCCGGCGAAGCCGTCGTGCGCGCCTTCCCCGCCGCGTTCCCGAGCCTCGCGCTGTCACCGGTGCCGGCAGCCGGCCTGCGCATCTGACGTTCCCGCGGGAACGCGCCGGCGGCGAACGTTGCCGAAACGCGGCCTGGGGCCGACCTTGTGGCCCGTCTCCCACCCGATAAGGGTGACCCGATGTCCGTCGCTGAACCGCCGCACAAGGATGGCTTGCGAAGATGAGTATGATTCTGGGAATCCTGCTGCTCTGCACGGTCGTCGTCGCCCTGCTGCTCGGACAGCTCGCGCGGATGTCCCTCCGGGAACGCATCCTTCAGACCACCGCCATGCTGGCCGCGGCCTTCATCTTCTACGGTCTCGTCGTGCTCCTGGAGAACGCCACCCACTAGTCCGGCGTGACACGTCACTAGCCGGCCGGACGCTACGCGCGCGGACGGCTAACCGCCGTGAACGGTCGTGGCGGATACGCCCGCGGCGGCGGTTTCGTTCGGGCCGTGGACGATCTTCGAGCCCTGCCAGGCGGCGATGCCGATCATGAAGGTCGCGAACAGGCCCAGCAGGAGGACGAAGCGCCGCAGCCGGCGGTCGTCGCGCTCGTGCAGCGCGAAGGCGGCGAGCGCGCCGGCGGTGAAGGCGGGGACCGCCGCCCACGTGGCCCAGAAGCGGTGGGTCTGGACGATGCCGGGTCGCACGAAGGTGCGGTCCGCGACGACATCGGCGGCGGCGAGACCGGTCAGGTAGGCGGGCGCCACGAAGGCGCCGGCGATGACGAGGGCCACGAGCCCCCACAGCTCGAGCGGCTCGCGGTCGCGCGCCCACCCGTAGAGGCCGACGGCGCTCCCGCTCGCGGCGAGGACGATGGGGAAGGAGTGCATGATGATGTGCAGGTGTTCCCATCTCATAATCTTGACACGCCTTCCAGTCCGACTAGAATATCGCTTCCCAACTCCGGCCCCCTTCGTCTAGTGGCCCAGGATACCTGGTTCTCAGCCAGGAGACAGGGGTTCGATTCCCCTAGGGGGTATGAAACGCCGCGGCGGGTCCCGACCGGATCCCCGCGGCGTTTGTCATGGCTCGACGGGTTGGGCGGACCCGGGGTCGCGTCACGGAACGTCCGGCGCGTTCAGGCTCCAGTCGTAGTCGTGGTCGAGAGACCCGTCGAAATCCCGAAGCCGCTCCGCCAGATCCCCCTCGGCGTACTTCCGAAGGTGTTCGAGCACGCCCGCCTCGGAATCCCCGAAGTCCTCCTGATACCAGAAGTAGATGCTGGAGACGACAGCGGACGCCTGGTCGCGGAGCGTCACGCCTCTCGGGTGATTCACGTAGTCCCGCGCGGCCTGATCCAGGAGTCGCTCCAGGTTCTCCGCGGTGTAGGGCTCCGGGGCCAGATTCGGACAGCCGATGCTGGCGCAGTTCACGCCGTAGTGGATCCGGGCGTCCCGCCAGATGGGGCGCAGGATGTCGTGCTCGATGTTGTCCAGCGTGAGAGGGTGCCCGGCCACGCTCGCGTGGATGTCGCGCCACGGGCCCGTGCCGGGAATCAGGCCCTCGTGGATGTCCTTGATCGACGCGACGGGATACTCGTCCACGACGACCCGCAGGGTCACGGCGTTGTAGAGGTTGATCCAGTACGCCATCTGCACGTCCTTCGCGTACTGCCGCGGATCCAGTCCCTGCAGGTAGTCGATGTAGCCGGCCAGGCGCGCCCGGTCGGCGGTGTTCGCCCGCAGCTTCGCGTAGTCGACCAGGGTGACGCCGGACGGGTCGTCGGTGATCAGGTAGGCGTCGAGCAGCGCCTGCCACTCGCCGTGGTCGAGCCGCGCGGTATTGGCCGGGTCATGCTCGTCCCAGGCGACGTCGGTGGACGGCCCGGCGCACGAAATCCCGCCGAGCGCCAGGACACCGAGCAACGCCCACGGGGCGACCCGCGCCGAAATTCCTTTCATTCTCCTGCCTCCTGCGGCCGGGTGGAGCGGGCGGCGCGCCACTGCCGCCAGCGGAGCCGCGCGATCATCGAGAGGATGCCGGCGCTGGCGCCGACGACTCCCCGAACCGTGCCTCCCACCTTCGACCGGCCGAAACGGCGCCGCAAGGTGTCCACGGGCACTTCGACGACCCGCAGACCGTGCTGGATGGCCTTGACCTGCATCTCCACGGTCCAGCCGTACGTGCGGTCGCGCATGTCGATGCGGCGCAGCGCCTCGGCCCGCATGGCGCGGTAGGGACCGAGGTCGGTCACCGCCGCCCCCCACAGAAGACGTATGAGCAGCGCGGCCACCCGGTTCCCCGCGATCTGGGGCGCGGACAGGGCGCCCGGCTCCCTCCGGCCCAGCGCGCGCGACCCGATGGCCAGATCGGCCCCGGCGGCGACGGCTTCGAGCAGCCGGACTCCCTGCGCCGCCTCGAACGACCGGTCGCCATCCGTGAACAGCACGATGTCGACGGGGTGCAGGTGCGCGAGGGCGGTCAGGCAGGCCAGCCCGTAGCCCGGCGTGTCCTGCCGGACGGTCCGCGCCCCGGCCTCGCGCGCGCGGGTCGCGGTCGCGTCCGTCGACCCGTTGTCGCAGACCACAAAATCGTCGACCACGCGCTGGCCGGCATCATCGCGCAGCGCCAGCAGGTCGGCGACGACACCGCCGATATTCCGCTCCTCGTCCCTCGCCGGCACGACCGCGCCCACCGTCATTCCCGCGTACACGCCGCCCGGACCTCGCCTGCTCGCTACGGGTTCAGAAGTCGACCTGGGCGAGGAACTGAAACTGGCCATCGGACAGCGTCGGCGCGTGGGGGGAGTCGTCGAGGGCGCTTGCGTACTGCAGCCCGAACCTCGCGTAGCCGTCCGGATACAAGTTCAGTCCGAACACCATGAACTTCCGGTCGGCGCCCAGAGCCGGCCGGAATCCATCGTACCGCACGACGGCCTCGAGCAGTCCCCAGGGCCGATAGCCGAACTGCACCCAGCCGCCGTAGGCCTCCGTCTCGGCCGGCGCGCTCCCGCTGAGCGGCGCATCGAGATCGAAGTCCGCCCGCAGGTACTCGCCCGTCAGCGTCAGGCTGTGGTAGGAGACCTGAACGTCCGCGCCCCAGTACAGGCGGCTGCCCGCAAAATCGGACGTGATGCCGGGAGCGGCCGATCGGTCTCCGGTGACGATGCCCTTTCCGAGCGGCGCGGATGTGTCCTCCGAATAAGCGAGGGAAGCTCCCGCCTGCACGACGAGGTCGTCGTAGAAGGCGATCGTGCCGATCGAGTTGTACTGCACGCGCCCGGCGAACATGTAGTTGTCGCCGTCGTTCGTGACGGACCGGCCGTTGCCGTTGTAGAGGCCGGCCCCGTAGGTGAACCGGCCCTCGAGCGCCTGCCCGCCCGCCTGCACGCCGATCTGCCGGTCCGGCCTGAGGGCGGTTGCGGCCTGCGAACGCTCCACAAACGTGATGTCGCTGCGCGACACGGTGGCTTCATAGCCGAAGTAGGGCTTGAACATGCCGATGCTGAGTTCGAATTCCGGAATCACCGGCATCGTGACCACCGCGTCGTGGATCCGGTACGTGTCCCGCCCCGCGTCGTAGCGGACAACGAACTTGTAGTCGAAGACGAGCCCGACGGCGCCCTCCACCTTGAGGCGGGATTCGAAGAGCCGGAACCCCTGCCCGCCGAGGGTGGAGTCCGAATGCGCCCGGGCTCCGGCCCGCAGCAGCCCCCCGACCTCGATCGGGGAGGCCTCCTGCGCCGC
This sequence comes from Candidatus Palauibacter scopulicola, assembly GCF_947581915.1. Taxonomy (NCBI): domain Bacteria; kingdom Pseudomonadati; phylum Gemmatimonadota; class Gemmatimonadia; order Candidatus Palauibacterales; family Candidatus Palauibacteraceae; genus Candidatus Palauibacter; species Candidatus Palauibacter scopulicola. The sequence goes on along the minus strand of NZ_CANPWG010000014.1, from coordinate 35,486 downwards.
CATTCCCGCCGGAATGGCCAGGCCAAGCACGACGACCGTTCGCGCGCACATTCTCGCGATCATTCGCTTCTCCTTGTCTTCCACCTGCCGGCGCCTGTCATTCCGGGGCCCCGGGTTCGGCGGCATCGGAGCCTGTGTGGAAGTAGCGCCAGCCTCCCAGCCCGATCGCCGCGTTGATCCAGAAGTGCCCGACAATGGCGGGGAACAGGCTCTCCGTCCAGATGACGCTCGCCGCGAGCACGATGCCGAGCGCGGTCGCCCGGATGACGCCGGCCAGCTTCTGGTATCCGTGTCCGAGACCGAACGAAACTGAAACGAGGGCGGCGGCCAACCAGGGGCTCCCGATCCACGCCGAGATGGCCCACAGGGCGAACCCCCGGTAGGCGTACTCCTCGCATACCGCGGCAATCGCCGAGAGCATGAGAAAGGCCCGCTTCTCCCCGGCGTCTCGCGGCATCAGCAGCAGCACGGCCTCGGTCTCCCGGAGCCCGGCCAGGCGGGCGGCGGCCGTGATGAACCAGGCGAGCGCCAGACCCGCGATGGCCACGCCGAGTCCCCGGAGCAGCGAGGCGGCCGGCGCATCGACCTTCCAGCCGAGCGCGGAAGCGGGCACGTCCTGCCACGCCGCGACGCCGAGCGTCACCAAGCCCAGGATGACAAGCGAGGCTCCGACCGACACATACAGCAGCCGGCGGTGTTTCGACGCCGCGGCGAGATCCGCCCCGCGACGGGCATCGAGGGCGGCGAGGGCCGGCATGCCGATCAGGAGCAGCACGGCATACGCCGCCGCGATCGGACTCGGAGCTTCGGGCATGGCCCGACGGATACGAGGAGAAGCCCCGAGGTGCAACAGGCGACCCCGCGGCGGCCGGGCCGTTGACACCGTCGCGAGGTTCCGGGACGTTCCCCCGGCGGCGGTATCGCGTGGCCGCCGGCCTCTCGGCACTTCACTCGAACGAGTGCGGAACGCATGCCGCTCGATATCACGATCGCCCAGTTCCGGCCCGCCAAGGGCGACCTCGACCGGACCCTCGACGCTTGTGCCGCGACGATCCTGCGTGCCGCACGGCAGCAACCCCGGCCGGGTTTGGTCGTGTTTCCGGAGACGGCGCTCACGGGGTATTTCCTCGAGGGCGGCGTGCGCGAGCAGGCGATCTCCAGCCGGGAGCTGTTGAGGGCTCTCAACTCGCGGACCGGCCCGGATGCGGCCGGCCTCGATGTCGCGATCGGGTTTTATGAGCGGGATGCGGGAGGCATCTACAACTCGGCGCTATACGCGACGCTGGGGCCCTCGGGAGGCATTCGCCACGTCCACCGAAAGGTGTTCCTCGCCACCTACGGCGTTTTTCAGGAGGAGCGGTTCGTCGAGGCGGGAGCCGGGATCCGGGCGTTCGACGGGCGGCTCGGGCGAACCGCTCTCCTGATCTGTGAAGACGGTTTTCATTCGATCTCGGGCACCCTCGCCGCCCTCGACAGGGCGGCGATCGTCCTCGTCCTCAGCGCCTCGCCCGCGCGCGGGGCAGCCCCGGGGGCCGGGGTGCCCGACAACCTCGTCCGCTGGGATGCCCTCGCGAGTGCGATCGCCGCGGAGCACGGGGTGTTCGTCGTCGTGTCCCAGCTGGTCGGATTCGAAGGCGGCAAGGGGTTCGCCGGCGGGTCCGCGGCCTACGATCCGCGCGGACACCGGCTGCTGGCGGGGCCGCTGTGGGAGGAAGCGCTGCTGCCCGTGCGGATCGACCTCGACGAGGCCACGCGCGCCCGCGCGGAGGAGCCCCTCTTCTCCGACCTGGAGCGATCCTGGACGCGTCTTCTCGTGAACAGTCCGGGGTCCGGCGTTCGAAGACCCGCCCCCGACATCGAATGAACATCGAATGAACGGAGCGTGGCCGCCGGCGGGGATCGCCGACAGCCGTCCGCCGCACCCCGCCGATCCGAGTCCGCTCGACATCGACACGAGCCTCGTGCGGAACTGGCTCGTTCAGTTCCTCCGCGAGGAGATCGAACGTCGACGCGGCTTTCGCAGGGTCGTGGTCGGGCTGTCGGGCGGCGTGGATTCCGCTCTCACCGCGGCGCTGTGCGCGGAAGCTCTCGGCCCGGAAGCGGTGCTCGCCCTACTCCTGCCCTACCGGACTTCGAGCCCCCGCAGCCGCGAGCACGCCCTGCTCGTGGCGGAGGAATTCGGGATCCCGACGCGCACGATCGACATCACGAGCGCGGTGGACGGCTATCTCGACGAGTTCGAGCCCGAGGCGGGCGAACACCGGCGGGGCAACGTGGCCGCGCGCCAGCGCATGATCGTCCTCTTCGACCAGGCCTTCAAGCTCTCTGCGCTCCCGGCCGGCACGGGAAACAAGTCGGAGCGCCTGCTCGGCTACTATACCTGGCACGCGGACGACTCCCCGCCGGTGAACCCGCTCGGGGATCTGTTCAAGAGCCAGGTATGGGCGCTCGCGCGGGCCGTCGGCGTGCCCGCCGAGGTCGTCGACAAGCCGGCGACGGCGGATCTGATCCAGGGACAGACGGACGAGGAGGACCTGGGCGTCACATACCCGGAGGCGGATCTCATCCTCCACCACCTCATCTCCGGACGCGGGCGGGAGGCGCTTGTCGAGGCGGGCTTCGAGAGAGGAAAGGTCGAACTCGTGGCCGGACGGCTCGAGAACACACACTGGAAACGCCACCTGCCGACGGTCGCGATGCTCTCGCCGACGGCGATCGGGGAGTGGTACCTGAGGCCGGTGGACTACTGAGTGGACTACTGAGAGGCCTCGCGCCGGGAGCGGTTCACGGCTCGTAGTAGCGGAAGATCTTCAGTCCGCCCTCCCGGTCGAGTACGTCCTTGAAGAGTTGTTGCGGCGGAAGCCGTTCTCCGTCGCGTTCGAGCGTGACCCAGCAGTCCGTGTGCACGACGAAGCTGTCGAAGGCCTCGGTGAACCCGCGGCACTCCGCGTGGACGAACTGCAGCTCCCGGTTCTCGTACACGGCGAAGAGATCGGAGAGCGCCGCGCGGTTCCGCGTCCGGATGTTCTTCCACGCGAGGTCCACGGGGTAGTTCACCTCCGGCGCCGAGGCCGGGAGTTCGGGCCACACCAGATCGTTGTGCTCGTCCTCGGTGAGGCGGACGGTTTCGAGGCTCACGGTATCCGCCGCGGCCAGCCCGACCAGGACCGTGGTCGCGAGTTCCTCGAGGGAGCCGGCGGATCCGGGCAGCCGCTCAGCTCCGTCGGGCGCCGCCCCTCCGCAGGATCCGACAAGGACCGGCAGCAGAGCCGATACAAGGACGAGGCCCGTGCGCGACACGCGAGAGTCTCCGCCTGGCGAATGCGAATCGACTTCGGCTATCCCTGCTCCGACGTGGTCCAGCCCTCGATCCACTGCGGCACGCCCGGCGCGAAGGCGCCGATGTAGTCGACCGCCTCGAAGAAACCGTCGTCCGCGGGCGGTTCGGCGTAACCCTTCGTCAGCGGCGAACCGCCGAACGGACGGAAATCGGGCATCATGAGGTTGAAGGGGTCGGCGAGCATCGGATCGACGTCCATCACGTTGTCCCAGCCCGCCGTCATCCAGAGGGCTTCTTCGTCGATGTCGGGCGTCTCGTTGTCTTCGGCGCCCTCGAAGGACCGGCTCTCCTGGCCGAAGACGTAGCTGTTCCGAATCTGAACCCGATCCGCCGTCTCTTCGTTGTCGACATCGAACCCCTTCTCGAATCCGAGGATCACGGCGTTGTAGAGCATCCCGGCCGTGCCGCGACGGAAGATGATCCCTCGCGAACTCTCGCCCGCGGAACCCGTCCCGGCCTCCTTGCCGACCAGGGTGACGTTGTAGATCGTCGGGTCGGTGAACGGCACGGCGTCGAAGTCCTCTTCGTTCCCGTCGACCTCGAAGCCGTTGTCCGCATCGTGCGGGTCCTGTTGCGCGGCCCAGAACTGCCCGCGGCCCTGCCAGCCCGTCGAATAGTCGAACGAGTCATCGGAGGCGCCGGTGACGTAGGCATATTTCAGGTCGACCGTACCGCCGAAGAACTCGATGCCGTCGTCCGAGCCGAAGTGCGACTGGATGTGGTGGAGCCGGGTGCCCGAACCCACGCCGTTCAGGGTGAGGCCGTTCAGTTCGTTGCCGAAACTCACCTCGTACCCGGCGTACTCGATCCGCACATAGCTGAGTTCGCCGCTGTCATCGTCCGTCTCGGTTCCGCCGTAGGGGCCCGAGTTGCCTTCGCCGACGCACTCGTCCGACGGGAAGTTGCAGTTCGAGCGGCCGTTGAGGACGACACCGCCCCAGTCGCCGCGGCGGCGGGTGCCCGCGGGGTTCGAACTCGTGAACACGATGGGTGCGTCCGCGGTCCCGCGCGCCACCAACCGACCGCCCTGCCGGACGATCAGCGCGGAACCGGAGTAGTCCACGTCGCCCAGCAGGAGCGTTCCGGCCGGGATCGTGAGCGTAGCCCCGTCCTCAACGATCGTCGTGCCCTGGATGCGGTAGGTGAGGGCAGGGTCGAGCGTCATCGACTGCGTGATCGTGCCGGACAGCGTCGCGACGCCGGCCGGCGGCGCCGGCGGCCTCGGCGAAAGCAGGTCCCCGTCGCCTCCGCACCCCAGATGGAGGCCCCCCAGGAGCAGGCCGGTCAGCGCGAGCTTTCTCATTCTTCTTTCTCCCGATCGTCAGCGGTCGCCCGCGGGCTGCCAGGTCAGCCCGGCGGAGAAGGCCCGCCCGGGCCGCCAGCCGCGGAGGAGGTCGCCGCCCTGCGTGAAGCGGTAGTCGGCGGCGAGCAGGTCGGTGGCGCTCAGCCTGGCCGACATCCGCGGCCCGACCGCCTGTTCGAAGACCAGGTCGAACTGGCTCCGGGCCTCCTCGAACACGCTTTCGAGGAACTGGCTGCCCACCTGGCTGATGCGCCGGCCGAAGCGGTTGAAGAGGAGCGACACCGATGTCCGGCCCGACGGGCTGGCCCAGTTCGCGCCCGCGTTGACGACGTAGGGCGACTGGCCCTGGAGGCGCCGCTTCTGCCCCACGATGTCGATTTCGAGCGGTCCCGAACCGGGGACGAAGATCTGGGCCACGCTTCCCGTCTCCACCTCGGAGTCGACGAGGGTGAGATTCAGATTCAGAGCGAAGTTCTCCAGCGATTCGGAGAGGAAGCCGAGGTTGGAACGCACCTCGAATTCGGTCCCGAGGTTGTTCGCCGTCCCGGCGTTGAGCCAGCTCTTGATGAACTCGCTGCTCGGGAACACGACCTCCTCGATAGGGTCCGTGAACTTCTTGTAGAAGCCGCTCACCGCGATGACCGCACCGGGCCGGGGGAACCACTCCCAGCGCAGATCGAAGTTCGTGATCCGCGAGCGCTGAAGCACCGGGTTCCCGACGACGAGATACCCGCCGGCGAAGTCGGCGAACGAGAACGGCGCCAACTCGCGGAACTCGGGCCGCGCCAGCGTGCGTGAAGCGGCGGCCCGGAGGTTGACCCGGTCGCCCGCCGCCCAGGTGAGGGTGGCGCCGGGCACGATGTCGGTATCGTCGAGTTCGGCGCCCGCGAGCGGTTCGACGCCCTTCGTGAAGACATCCACCGGCTCCACGACCTGCCTGCTGCGCTCGATGCGAGCCCCGCCGGCGAAGCGGACGCGCGGCAGCAGTTCGACGTCCGCCATCACGTAGGCGCCCGTCGTCATCTGATCCGCCACGTAGTTGTCGGGGCGGAAGGTGGCCTCCTGGATCTCGAACTGCCGCGGGCCGAGGCCGATGTTCTCCGGCGAGAAGATCCCGTCGGGCGACGCGGCCTTGACGTCATCCGGGATCGACCGGTTGGGGATGAACCGGAAGCGTCGGCTGAGCACGTCGCGGTCGCGCGCGAGGGTCGCGGCGCCGACCTCGATCGTCCCCGCCCGCCCGTTCACGCGGACCGGGAACTGCACATCGACGTTGAGGTTGATCGCGTCTTCCGTCAGGTCCTGATGGAAGATGCTGCCGCTCTGGATGAAGTTGTCCCACAGGAAGACGCCGCCCGACTCGCGGTACAGGACCTCGCGGGTGTTCGGTTCGTAGCGGCTTGCCCGCGAGTACGCGGCCTTCCACTCCGCCGTCGTGCCGCCGAAGGCGTTGAAGTAGTGCTTCCCGCTCAGGCGACCCTGGACGAGGGAGTTCTCGACGTACTGGATCCGCGTGTTCCGCTGGTCCGTGTTGGAGTCGAGGTTGAACCCCTGCAGGACGCGCGCCTGGTCCTCCGTGACGCGATTCAGGAGTCCGCTGAAGGAAATGCGGTGGCTCGGCGCGAGCGGGTAGTCGGCGTTCAGGAGGCCGCCGAGCGTGACGGTACGCGTGGACTGGTCGCCCGCGTAGTCCACTTCCGGGTCCGCGAGGCCGGAGGAGGCGAACACGCGTTCCACGTAACCGTCGCGCCGGTTCCACGAGTCGTCCCAGTGCGCCGTCGCGAGGATCCCCAGGTTCTTCGAGGCGAGCGGGAACTCGGTCGCGAAGGCGAGTTCGCCGCTCTGTCCGAAGGGGAGGTCGCGCGGCGTGCCGGCCCAGCCCGGAGAAAACGCTTCTCCGATCTCCTCCAGCTCGGTGCGGGTGAAGTTCGCGCGGTTGACCGCCCGGTCCGTCGGCACGATGTCGGGCAGCCCGCGGCGCCCGTCATCGATGCCGAGGAAGTCGAGCCCGGCGCCGGCGTAGTCGAGCCCCCCCTTGCCCGTCGTCGCCGACTCCGCTCCGCCGCCGATCCCGACCTTGAAGAAGTTCTCTCCCGGGACCCTGCGCGTCTCAATCTGGACCAGCCCGCCGGCATAGTCGGCCGGCTGCCGCGGCAGATAGCTCTTCGAGGTCGAGACGTTCTCGATAAAGCTGGCCGGGACGAGGTCGAGCGGGACCGCCTTGCGGTCCGCGATCGGGGACGGCATGACCGCGCCGTCGAGCGTCGTGTTGCCGTAGCGTTCGCCGAGGCCGCGCACGAAGACGAACTTCTTGTTCACGATGGAGACGCCCGGGACGCGCGCCATCGCCGCGGCCGCGTCGGAGTCGGGCGAGTCGGAGATCTGCTCGCGTCCGATCGCGTCCGTCACCGCCGCCGCGGTCCGCCGGTTCTGGAGGACCGCGGCGGCCGTGCCGCGTTGGTCCGCCACGGTGACCGATAGCTCGTTCAGCTCGATCGCCCGGGCCGGCAGCGAGATGTCGATGGTCGCGGCCTCTCCGGAAACGATCAGCACGCCGGTAATCGTCTTGCTCGCGTAGCCGATGAGGCGGGCGACGACTTCGTATTTCCCGGCCGGTATGGCCCGAAGCGTCCAGCGACCGTCGACGTCGCTCAGGGTTCCCAGGTTCAGCGACGGGATGGAGATCTGCGCCAGGCTCAGCGGCCTCGCCGTATCCTCATCCACGATTCGACCGGAGAGTCGGCCGGGCGACACCTCCTGGGCCGCGGACGCACCCGCGTGGCCGAGCAGGAGAAGGACGGAAAGGACGCCGAGACCGGCCCTGTGCCGGGGTTTGCGCTGTCGTCTTGTGAGTTTCATTGGCTCCGGGGGCTCCGGGATTCTTCGGGATCCTGCTGCACGGAACTGCTACCGGAGCGGAGGATAGGCGGGTTCGGTAACGTCTCCAGGCAAGGGAACGTCACATGTTCGTCACGGGTTCAAACACGCTGCGTCACGCGGAAGGAAGCACGCCGGAGCCCCCCGGGGCGGGCGGATGCGGCGGCTCCGAGGGGCGTTCACGAGATGGTTACGAAAGTGTTACGATACCGCCGGCAGACGAGGCTCAGGATTCCTGAGACCCCTTGACGCGGAACGTGAGATGCCGGACGCACAGATCCTGGTTGTGGATGATGAACCGGACATCCTGAGCGTGCTCGTCTATCACCTGAGCCGGGAAGGATACCGGGTCACCACGGCCGTGAACGGGCAGGGCGCGCTGACTACCGCGCAGGCCGAGCAGCCGGACCTCATCATCCTCGATCTCATGTTGCCGGGAATCGACGGATACGAGGTGCTGCAGCGCCTCCGGCGCGGCGAGCGCACAAGCTCGACGCCCGTCATTCTGCTCACGGCGCGGCGGGAGGAAGACGAGCGGGTCAAGGGCTTCGAGGTTGGTGCGGACGACTACATCACGAAGCCCTTCAGCGCGCGCGAACTCACGCTCCGCGTCGAGGCCCTCCTGCGCCGGTCGAAGGCGGAGCCCGTGTCCGCGTCGAGGAGAATCTCGGTCGGGCCGGTGGAACTCGACCGGGAGGCGCATCGGGTCTTCTCGGAGGGGGTCGAGGTCGACCTGACGCGACTCGAGTATCGTCTGCTCGAAGTCCTGCTGGAGAGACGGGGACGCGTCCAGACCCGCCGTCAACTGCTCCAGGCCGTCTGGGACACGAACGCCGCAATCGAAACGCGCACGGTGGACATGCACGTCGCACGGCTGCGGACCAAGCTCGGGGGCGCAGCGTCCCTGATCGAAACGGTTCGCGGGATCGGCTACCGATTCCGCGCGCTGGACAAGTAGTACGCGCGGCGGAGCCCGTTCGGTGACGGAGCCCGTTCGGTGAGGCTGGGAAACCGCTTCTTCCTCGCGTCGGCCGCCGTGCTCGCGGTGACGTACTTCGCCGCCTGGTTCATTTTCCGGCTGGACGCGACGGGGGTGGCGGTCGCATCCGCCGTTCTGGGTGGCATCCTGCTCCTGCTGTGGCCGGCCGCCCGCTTCGTGGCCGGAAGAGTCGAGATCGAACTCGGACAGGCGCGGGAAGCCGTCGACCGCATCGCTTCCGGCGACCTCCGTCCCCCGGTCGGTCCGGTCGGCTCCGACTCGGTCGGTTCCCTGGGTCGAGCGATCGACCGCATGGCCGGTCGGATACGCCATCGCCTGCAGGTATCCGAACGCGAGTCCGGCGACCTGAGGGTTCTGTTCGACGGGTTGGAGGATGGACTCGCGTTCATCGACCGGGAAGGGCTCGTGAGCCTCTGCAACCCGGCTTTCGAACGCTGGGCGGGACGTGAGGTGGCACCCGGGACTCGCATCGGCACGCTGTTCCGTTCTCCCAGGATCGCCGAAGCGGTGAGCGCATCGCGGCGCGGCGAATCCACGACGGCGGAGGTCGAACTCGGTGAGCACACGGTGTTGATGTCGGCCCGCCCTCACCGGTCGGGCGCGATCATCGTACTCCGCGATCTCACGGTCATGCGACGCCTCGAAGGGGTCCGCCGCGATTTCGTGGCGAACGTGTCGCACGAACTCAAGACACCGCTGACGAGTGTGGTCGGCTTCGCCGAGGCGCTGGTGGAGGGGGGCCTCGAAGTCGGCCAGGCACGTGATTTTGCGCGGCGCATCTTCGCCAACGCGACGCGCATGCGGTACCTGGTCGAGGATCTCCTGGATCTCTCGCTGCTGGAGTCCGGCAGCTGGAGCCCCGAGCCGGAGGCCGTCTCGGTCGGAGCTATCGCGGGAGAAGTGTGGGACACGCTGTCGCCGAGGGTTCGCGCCGCCGACCTCGACCTGCGCGTATCCGGAACGGAAGAGCCCGCGTGGGCGGATCCCGATGCGGTCCGTCAGATCATGCGCAACCTGCTCGACAACGCGGCACGCTACAGCGACGAAGACCCGGCGATCGCGGTCCGTATTCGACCGGCCGGCGGCTTGCAGCGCGTGGAAGTCTCCGACCGAGGCCCCGGGATCGCATCCGTTCACGTCGAACGCGTGTTCGAACGCTTCTACCGGGTGGATCCGGCGCGTTCGCGGGCACGTGGCGGGACCGGGCTCGGACTCGCGATCGTGAAACACTTCGTGGAGGCGCACGGGGGCGAGATCGGCATCGAGAGCGCCCTCGGCCGTGGAACGACGGTGTGGTTCACGCTCCCGAACGCGGCCCGGCTCTCGAAGCGGAAGAGCTTCCATGTCCCGGCGTGACCGGCCGCTGCACCCCGGAACGGCATGGGTCCACGGAACGGCATGGGCCGCGCTGGCGGCCGTTTCTCTTGCGGGTTGCGGCGCCGACTCGGACCGAAGCCTGTCGGGCCTGATCGAGATCGATGGCTCGAGCACGGTCTTTCCGATCAGTCAGGCGATGGCGGAGGAGTTTCAGATCGCCTACCGGCGCGCGGTGCGCGTATCGGTGGGAGTATCCGGAACCGGCGGCGGATTTCAGAGGTTCTGCAACGGCGAAACGGAGATCGCCAACGCATCGCGGCGCATCAACGATGCGGAGGCCGCGTCCTGCGCGGCACACGGCATCGAGCCGGTCGAACTGCAGGTCGCATGGGATGGGCTCACGGTCGTGGTGCACCCCTCCAACGACTGGGTCGACTGCGTCAGCGTGACCGAACTCCGGCGATTATGGACGCCGGGGTCGGATATCGTGAATTGGCGCCAGGTCCGCCCGGCCTGGCCGGATGAAGACCTCAGACTTTACGGACCCGATACCGACTCGGGCACGTTCGACTACTTCACGGCGGCCGTGGTGGGCGAGGAGGGAGCCAGCCGGCACGACTACGCGGCGAGCACGGACGATAACGTGCTGGTGGCGGGAGTGAGCGGCGATCCGGGTGCGCTGGGCTATTTCGGCTACGCCTACTTCGAGGACAACCGGGGACACCTCCGCGCCCTGGAAGTCGACGCGGGCGGAGGTTGCGTCGCGCCGACCCGTGAAACGATCCTCGACGGTACGTACACACCGCTGGCTCGTCCGATGTACATCTACGTTCGCCGCGATGCGCTCGTACGGCCCGAAGTGAACGCCTTCGTCAGCTTCTACATCGACCACGCGGCGACCCTGATCCCCGAAGCGGGATACATGCCGCTCGAACCGGAAGCGTATGCCACACTTCGAGCCCGCATCGGCTAGCAGGCCCGGATGAGCCTTCGGTCGAGAGTCGTCGAGCGCGTGATGGGAGCGCTCTTTCTTGGCTGCGGGGCGCTCTCCGTCCTCACGACCGTCGGCATCGTCGTCGTACTCGCCACGCAGTCGCTGGGGTTCTTCTCGGACGTGTCGCCCCTCGAGTTTCTCGCGGGCGCGCGCTGGTCTCCGGATCTGGCGCCGCGGTCTTTCGGCATCCTCCCGCTCCTGAACGGGACCCTCCTCATCGCCGCGGGGGCGCTGCTCGTTGCGCTCCCGGCCGGTCTGGCGACGGCGGTCTATCTCAGTGAGTACGCGTCGAGGCGGACGAAGCGGATCGTCAAACCCGCGCTCGAGATTCTGGCGGGCATCCCGACCGTGGTCTACGGCTATTTCGCCGTTGCCTTCGTGACTCCGATTCTCCGCGCGGTCTTCCCCGCCGCCGGAGTCTTCAATGCCGCAAGCGCGGCCCTCGTCGTGGGCATCATGATCCTTCCGATGGTGTCGTCCCTGTCCGAGGATGCGCTGAGCGCGGTCCCCCGCTCCCTGCGCGAGGCCGCGTACAGTCTCGGAGCCACGCGGTTCGAGGTCTCGACCCGGATCGTGGTGCCGGCGGGCCTGCCGGGAATCGCCGCCAGTTTCATTCTGGCGGTCTCGCGCGCCATCGCGGAAACTATGGTCGTGACGCTGGCCGCGGGCGCCACGCCGAGGATGACGCTCGACCTCCTCGAGAGCGTTCAGACGATGACGGCGTACATCGTGCAGGCGAGTCTGGGCGATGCCCCATCCGGGACGGTCGAGTACCGGACCCTGTTCGCGGTCGGCCTGTTCCTCTTCCTCATCACGCTGGCCCTGAACCTCCTGAGTCAGCGCCTGATCGGCCGTTTTCGGGAGATCCACCCGTGAATCCCGGGGCCGCTCCGCCTCGCAGCGGCCGCTTCGAACCGCGGGTCGCGGCCCGCCGTCGCGCGGGCGTCCGGTTCAAGTGGCTTTGCCGGTTCGCGGTCGCGTTCGCGGTCGCGTCGCTCCTCGTCCTGCTCGTCCATATCCTGGCGACCGGGCTGCCGACGCTATCACCCGACTTTCTGGTGACTTTTCCGTCGCGCTTCCCCGACCGGGCCGGGATTCGCTCCGCCATCCTCGGCAGCCTTTGGCTGCTGACGCTGGTGGCCGCGATGTCCTTCCCGCTGGGAGTGGGCGCCGCGGTGTACCTCGAGGAATACGCACCGAGGAACCGACTCACGAACCTGCTGCAGACGAACATCGCGAATCTGGCCGGAGTGCCGTCCATCGTCTACGGCCTTCTGGGTCTCGCCGTGTTCGTCCGGTTCCTGTCGCTGGAACGGAGCCTGCTCGCGGGTGCGGCGACGCTGTCGCTCCTCGTACTCCCGCTCGTGATTGTCGCGGCGCGCGAGGCGATCCGCGCGGTCCCCGACTCTCTGCGGGAAGCCGCGTACGCGCTCGGCGCCACGCGCTGGCAGGCCATCCGGCATCATGTGCTTCCGGCGGCCCTGCCCGGGATCCTCTCGGGGACGATTCTCGCGCTCTCGCGCGCGGGAGGGGAGACGGCGCCGCTCCTGATCATCGGGGCGCTGACGTTCATCGCCTTCGATCCGGTCTCGGTCATGGACCCCTTCACGGTCCTGCCGATCCAGATCTTCAACTGGACGGCCGACCCGCGGGAGGAGTTCCATGCGCTGGCGGCGGGAGCGATAGTGGTACTGCTGGGCGTGCTTCTGCTGATGAATGCCGCCGCGATTCTGATTCGTAACCGATACGAGAGGTGACGGTGTCGTCGAATACGGTCCTGGAGACCGTCGGACTCAGTGTCCGCTACGGTGAGACGCGCGTGATCGACGACGTCTCGCTCCGGATACCGGAAAACCGGGTGGTGGCCTTCATCGGGCCGTCGGGTTGCGGCAAGAGCACGCTCCTGCGCTGCTTCAATCGACTGAACGACTTCGTGCCGGCCGCCCGCATCACCGGGCAGGTGCTGTTCCGGGGGCGGGACCTGTACGGGGCCGAGGTCGACCCGGCGGATGTACGGCGCTCGATCGGGATGGTGTTCCAGAAGCCGAATCCCTTTCCGAAGTCGATCTTCGAGAACATCGCCTTCGGCCTGCGGATCAACGGCTTCCAGGACGACATCGGCGACCGCGTGGAAGCGTCGCTGCGAGCGGCCTCGCTGTGGGACGAGGTAAGCCACCGGCTCGATGCGGACGCCCTCGGGCTGTCGGCCGGCCAGCAGCAGCGCCTCTGCATCGCGCGGGCGCTGGCGGTGGAACCGGAAGTCCTCCTCATGGACGAACCCGCGAGCGCGCTCGACCCGATCGCGACCGGCCGCATCGAGGACCTCATCGGAGACCTGCGCGGTGACTACACGATCGTGGTCGTGACGCATAACATGCAGCAGGCCGCTCGCATCAGTGACGACACGGCCTTCCTCTACATGGGCGAACTGCTCGAATACAAGGAGACCCAGCGCTTGTTCACCAACCCCGAGGACGAGCGGACCGAGGCCTACATCACCGGCCGGCTGGGCTAGCGGGTCGCGGCGGATGGCCCTCAGGCAGTTCGACGACCGGCTGGACGACGTCACGCGGACCCTGCACCGGATGGCGCACGACATCGAGGAGTTGGTGCGTCGCGCGATGGCGCTCGTGGGCCAGCCCGCGGTGGATGCGGAACCGATCCGGGCGGCGGACGACGCCATCGACCGGGCCGAAGTGGAGGTCGAGGAATCCACGGTGGAGATCCTCGCGCTCCATCACCCGGTGGCGAGCGACCTGCGCGTGCTCGTCACGGTCCTCAAGATCAACAACGACCTCGAGCGGATCGGCGACCACGCGGTCAACATCGCCGAGGCGGCCGAACGGCTGGCGAAGGCGGAGAAGAAGGTTCCGGTTCCGCCCGAACTGGATGAGATGAGCCGCATGGCCCGGGCGATGCTGCGGGATGCGCTCGATGCCTTCGTCCACCGGAACGCGGACGACGCACGCTCCGTGATCGCGCGGGACGACCGGCTGGACCAGCTCCAGGATTCACTGAGCCGTGTGATGATCACCCATATGCCGGACTACAACCTGTCGGCGTGCCTGCAGGTCATCCTCATCGGCCGCAATCTCGAACGGATCGGCGACCTCGCGACGAACATCGGCGAGGACGTCGTCTACATGGTCCAGGGAATCACGATCCGGCACCAGGAGGGCTCACCGGACCCAGCCTAGACCCAGCCTGGACCCGGCCCTGGACCCGGCCTGGACCCGGCCCGGCAGCCTACGGGGGCCCCGCGTCAGTGCGAGGCGCTCCAGTGATCGTCCACCTTGCGGCGGCGCTTCCGGACCGCTTTCAGCATCCGGCTCTGGTAGTCGATGGGACGCGCGTCCGGCGCGGGCTCGCACAGCACGTACTCTCCCGTCGGCCGCAGTTCCCAGGCGCGCTGATTGTCGCGGAGGGCGAAGCGCAGGGTCTTGCGCAGGCGCTTCCGGATCCGCTTGTCGCGGACGGGCAGCAGCACCTCGACGCGGTTGTCGAGGTTTCGGCGGCGCCAGTCCGCGCTCCCGATCCACACCTCGGGGCTCCCGTCGTTCTCCCACCAGAAGATCCGGTCGTGCTCCAGGAACCGTCCGACGATGCTGCGCACCCGGATGTTCTCGCTGAAGCCGGGGATCCCGGGGCGGAGCCGGCACTGGCCCCGGATGATGAGGTCGATCTTCACGCCGGCGGCGGACGCGGCGTAGAGGGCGCGGATCATCTTCGGGTCGTCGAGACCGTTCATCTTCATGATCATGCGGCCCTTCCGGCCGGCCTCGACGTGCGAGATCTCGCGCTCGATCCGGGCGGTGATGGCCCGTCGCAGGTCGCGGGGAGCCACGATGAGTTCCTCGTACTGCTGGTCGGGGGCGTATCCGGTCAGGTAATGGAACAGGTTCACCGCGTCGCGGCCGATTTCCGGGCGCGCCGTGAGGATCCCGAGGTCCGCGTAGATCTGCGCGGTCTCGGAGTTGTAGTTGCCGGTGCCGATGTGGCAGTAGGTGCGGATCTCGTCCCCTTCCTCGCGGACCACGAGGGCAACCTTCGCGTGCGTCTTCAGCCCGACGAGCCCGTACGTGACGTTGACGCCGGCCTCCTCCAGCACGGACGCCCACTCCATGTTGTCGGCCTCGTCGAAGCGGGCCGTGACCTCCACGAGCACGGCGACCGCCTTGCCCGCCTCGGCCGCCCGCACCAGCGCGGCGATGATCCGCGAGTGCTCCGCCGTCCGGTAGAGCGTCTGCTTGATGGCCACGACCGCGGGGTCCGCGGCGGCCTCCTCGATGAACCGCTGCACCGTCGCGGTGAAGGACTCGTACGGGTGGTGCACCATGAGGTCGCCCGCCCGAATCACCGTGAAGATGTCGGGACGGTCCTCCGTCTCGCCTTCGCGGATCAGGCGGGGAGGGATCATCGGCTCCCAGGGTTCGTGCCGGTGCTCCCAGGGGCCCTCGGCCGCGATCTGCCAGAAACCCGACATCTCGAGCAGGCCCGGAATCTCGTACAGGTCTTCCTCATCCAGCTCGAGCTGGCGAACCAGGAATTGCCGCACGTCGTCGGGCATGCCCGGCTCCACCTCCAGGCGAACCACGCGCGCGAAGCGCCGCTCGCGGATCTCCTCGGAGATCATCTGCAGGAGGTCGTCCGCCACCTCTTCGTCCCGGGCCACGTCCGCGTTCCGGGTGACGCGGAAGAGCGAAGCGCTCTCGATCGTCATCCCCCGGAAGAGCTCGCCCGCGAAGTGCCGCACGACCTGCTCGACGGGGACTACGTGCCCGCTCTCCGGGAGTTCGACCCAGCGCAGCGCCGTGGGGATCTTCACCCGGGCGAAGTGGCGGGTCCGGCGTTCCGGGTGCTCGAGCATGAGGGCGAGCGAGAGGCTCATGTTGGACAGGAAGGGGAACGGGTGCCCCGGGTCCACGGCCAGCGGCGTGAGGACCGGATAGATCCGATCCGCGAACACGCGGCGCACATGCTCGCGTTCCTGGTCGTTCAGGTCCTCGAAGTCGCGCACGGCGATGTCGAGTTCCGCCGCGAGGCGCGGCCGGAGGTCGCCCTCCCACACCTCGGCCAGCCGGGTCCGCATGGTGCGGACGCCCTCGCGCACGAGGTCCAGCTGTTCCGCGGGCCCCAGGCCGTCCGGCGATGGCTTCACCACGCCCGCCCCCAGCACGCGCTTGAGGCCGCCGACCTGCTTCATCACGAATTCGTCGAGGTTGTTCTCCGTGATCGCGAGGAAGCGGAGCCGCTCCAGCAGCGGCGTCCGCTCGTCCATGGCCTGGTAGAGCACGCGCCAGTTGAAGTCCAGCCAACTGAGTTCCGCGTTGAAATAGAGCGACGGGTGGCTCGGCTTCGCGCCTTCGGGCACGGGCTTCGGCGCCACGGCGCGCGGGAGCACAGGGACGTCCTGCACGCGGTGGCCGACGCGCGGGGCGGACGGACGCGGCCCGGGGTCGGCACCGTTCTCCGGGGCCGGCGCGACCTCGACGGGCGCAGCGGCCTCGCGCGGCGGGGTCTCGGGTGTCTCGACCTCCCGTGTCGCGGCCCCCGGCGTCGGGGCCTCGTGCGGCGGGGGGTTCACGGCGGCGGAGCGGGACGACGCCGTCGGGGAAATCCCGGCGGGACGGCGGCTCCCGTGGTGAACCCACGGTCGACGCGATGTCTCGTTCGACGTCTCTTTCGACTCGGATGACATACGGCTCTCCGCCACTTTCTTCCGGCCACCTCGCGGGCCGTTTGCGAACACAGGGCCTGAATTATAAGCCCTGCACCCACCGTCCCGCTTGTTTCGGACGCCTCCGTTGGTCCAGAGGCCGGGGCGAATCGGTCGGAGGCCCGGTCGAGTCGGTCGCGGGGCCAGGTCCAATCAGTCGGAGGCCAAGTCGAAGGTGACGTAGGGTTCGAGGCCGAAGATGCGGGCGAAGAGCTTCCCCTTCTTGCGCAGCGCCCACTGCTCGAGGAGCACGCTTCCTCTCCGTTCGAGACGCAGTTCGAGCGTGTGCTCGTGCACGCGCGCCTCGACGCTCTTCACGCGCCGGAGGTGTTCGCGGTCGAGGGAGTCCGCGATGCGAAGGAGGGCGGCGAGCCGCTCCACCCGTTCGCGGTCGGGAGGATCCAGGTCGCGGTACAGGTAGTGGCCGCGCCGCGGTTCGGCCCGCCGGTGGTAGCGCGCCACCAGCGCGACGAGCGGGAGCTCGTTCGGCGCGATGCCCGGGATCTCGCTGTGAAGGATCAGGTAGAGCGAGTGCTTGTGGTGTCTCGCGTAAGAGATGTGCTGCCCGATGTCGTGCAGCATCGCCCCCGCCAGCAGGATCCGCCGGTCGCGCGGTTCGAGGCCGTGGACCTCGGTGAGCTGGTCGAACAGGGAGAGGGCCAGCGACGCGACGTGTCGCCCGTGATCCTCGTCGAAGAGGTACCGGCGCCCGAGCGTGAGCGCTCCTTCGTGGACGATCCGCTCCAGCCGCCCGAAACCGGCGCCGCTCGTCAACTCGTCGACGAGGTCGAACAGCACGCCCTCCTTCACGCCGACGCCGGGGACGAGAATCTCTTCGGCGCCCGCGAGTTCGGCGACGCGGTCGTACACGATCGCGGCGGGGAGAATCACGTCGGCCCGATCCTCGCGCAGGCCGAGTCGGCCGATGCGCTGGCTGTAGGAGAGGCGGGAGAACTCCTCGATCGCCATGGCGAGTTCGGCCCGCGCGATGCGGCGGGTGCCGTCGGCGGCGCTGTGGCCCGCGAGGCGCGCGAGTTCCTCGATATTGCCGCCGGTGGCGATCAGCTGCACCGGCGTCCAGTGCTTGCTCGCGTGCGGAATGCGGAGCGTGGCGGCGTATTCCGCGAGCAGGCTCGCGAAGTGCGCGGGCGCATCGTCCGACCCCGTGAGCTCCTCGAGCAGCCGGACCGATCCCATCCGGTGCGACTCGCTCCACATGATCCCGGACCGATCCGCCAGCGAGACCTCGACGCTTCCGCCGCCGAGGTCCACGAGCATCCACTTGGCGTCGCCGAAATCGAACCGCTGCTTCACGGACATCCACACGAGCCGCGCCTCATCCGTGCCGGAGATCAGATCGAGCCGGATTCCCGCGTCCTCCTCGACGCGGCGGACGAGATCGGCGCCGTTGCGGCTCTCCCGGACCGCGCTGGTCGCCACGGCGCGCACATGCTCGATGCCCAGGCGATCGATTTCCGCCCGGAAGCGCCGGAATCCCTCGACGGTCCGGTCGATGGCGGAGGACGAAAGTTCGCCGGTGAGGAAGGCCGAATGTCCCAGCCGGACGGGAACCCGCTCCGAGGCCAGCTCCACGTAATGGTCGGGGTCGCTGAACTCGGCCGCGACGAAGCGAAACGCGTTCGACCCCACGTCGATGGCGGCGACGCGCAGCGGGAACGGGAGCGGCTCCCGGCCGGCGGCGGTCCCGCGTGGCAGTGGTGTCGTCGTTTGCCGCATCGGGGGCAAGCTAGCCGAATCGATGGCGGCGCGCTCCTGTCCCCGGCCCGCGGTCGGAGGCATCTTGGTGCCTTACGGTCCAGATCCCGGAGGTTCCGATGTCCGTCATCGCTTCAGCGGCCACCGCGTCCCGACGCTTCCGACTCGCCCGCTGCGTGGGCGCCCTGTTCATCTGCCTGGCTTCCCCGGCGGCGGCCGGCCAGAGCGAGCCGATCGCCTTCACCGGCGCCTCGGTGATCGATCCGGCGACGGGCGGCGTCCTCTCGAACGCGACGGTCGTCGTGCGGGAGGGGGTCATCGTTTCCGTGGCGGAAGGGGGAGAGGCGCCTGCCGAGGTGCGCACGATCGACCTCGGCGGCCGCTTCCTCGTTCCCGGCCTGATCGACGCCCATGTCCACATCGGGACGCTCGAGGCGGCTCGCCGAGCGCTGCTCTCCGGCGTCACTACGGCGCGCAGCATGGGGGCGGGGTTCTTCGCCGACGTCGGCCTGCGGGAACTGTTCCTGGGCGGCGGGCTTCCCGGCCCGGAGATCCTCGCCGCGGGCTACCACGTGCGGCCCCGGCCGGCCGAGGGACTCTTCCTCGATGAGCCGGGGCTCGGCGATCTCCTCGGGCGCGACGTGCGAGGCCCCGAGGCGATGGGGCGGATGGCGCGCGCGATGCTCGATCGCGGCGTGGATTTCATCAAGGTGAACGCGACTGAACGAGCCGGTCTGCCGGAAACGGACCCCCGCAAGCCGTTCTTCACGGAGGCCGAACTGTCGGCGCTGGTGGCGGAGGCCTCGCGCGACGGCGTCCCCGTCGCCGCGCACGCGCACGGAGACCGCGGCGGCCGGGCCGCGGTCGCGGCCGGCGTGCGAAGCATCGAGCATGGGACGTATCTCCGCGACGAAACGCTCCGCCTCATGCGGGAGCGGGGCACCTACCTGGTGCCGACGATCGCGGTCGTGTCCGACCTCACGGTGCCCGGCGGCGACTACGACGACCCGGTGCTCCAGGTGCGCGGACGGCACATGCTCCCGCGCGTCCGGGAGACGGCGGCGGCGGCGCATGCACTCGGGGTGCCGCTCGTCGCCGCCACGGACACCGGGTACGGGTCCGGGAGCGTCCTCCGCATGAGCCACGAACTGATGGAGTTCGTGGGCATCGGGCTGAGCGAACTCGATGCGATCCGGTCCGCGACCACGGTCGCGGCGGAGTTGCTCGGCATCGCGGACCGGACGGGCCGGGTCGCGGCGGGGTTCGAGGCGGATCTTCTCGTCCTCGACCGCAACCCGCTCGATGACATCGGCCAGTATCAGGACGTGCTGTTCGTGATGAGCGACGGCACGATCGCGCTCGACCGGCTCGACTTCCGCGCGGATGAGATCGGGACGGGTCGGATCGGGACGGAAGAGATCGAACCCCGCCCATGAGCGAAATCGGACCGCTGGCGTACCTGGCGCTTCTCGCCCTCCTCGCCCCCTTCGGGGCGCACCGGCTGCGCCTGCTGTGGTTGCGGATGCGCCGGCCCGCCCGGGTGGAGGCGCGCACCTGGCCCGGCCCGCTCCCGGTCGTCACGGTACAGCTACCGGTCTTCAACGAAGCGAACGTCGTCGAACGGCTCATCGACGCGGCCTGCCGCCTGCGCTATCCCGCGGACCGCCTCGAAATCCAACTGCTCGACGACTCGGACGACGAGACGGTGGCGATCGCGGCGAGGCGGGTGCGCGAGTGGCGGGCGCGCGGGATCGACATCCGGCACGTGCGGCGGGGATCCCGCGAGGGGTTCAAGGCCGGCGCGCTCGCCCACGGCGTATCCCTCGCCCGCGGCGACTTCCTGCTCGTACTCGACGCGGATTTCGTTCCGCCCCCGGAGTTGATCCGGGAGTTGCTCCCCCCCTTCGCGGACCCGGGCGTGGGGGCGGTGCAGGCGGCCTGGGACCACCTCTCGCCCGACGCGAGCTGGCTGACGCGAGCCCAGGCCCTCTTCCTCGACGCGCACTTCGCGATCGAGCACGAAGCGCGATACCGGGCCGGCCTCTTCTTCAACTTCAACGGCTCCGGCGGAATGTGGCGCAAGGCGTGTGTGCGGGCGGCGGGGGGGTGGCAGAGCGACACCCTGACCGAGGACGTCGATCTCAGCTACCGCGCCCAGCTCGCGGGCTGGCGTTTCGTGTACCGGGACGACGTCCGGGTCCCCGCCGAGCTGCCGGCGAATCTGCGCGCGGTGGAGATCCAGCAGAGCCGGTGGACGCAGGGCGGCATCCAGAGCGCACGGAAGCTGCTGCCGCGGATCTGGCGCGCCCCCGTGCCGGCGGCGATCAAGTTCGAGGCGACGGCCCATCTCGTGGGACACGTCGTCCATCCGCTGACGCTCACGATGGCGGCGGCGCTCGCGGGGGCCGGGTGGGCGTCCGCGACCGGCTTCGGCCTCCCGGCCGCCGTCCATGTGGCCGCCGTGCTCCTCGCCACCGTCCCGTTCGTGCTCTTCTACGGATCCGCCGGGTGGATCCGCGGGCGCGGACGCCTCGGGCGCCGCATCTCCGAAGCGCTGCTCCTCGGGCTGGGGCTCGGCGTGCCGCTCACCTTCGCCGTCGCGCGGGCCTGCCGCGGAACCCGCACCCCCTTCGTCCGCACGCCGAAGCGCGGCTTCCAGCCCGTCGTGGCGTATCGGGTCCGGCTCTCGAGCGGGCCCGCGCTCCTGCGCCTGACGCTCGCCGCGGCGCTCGCCGGCGCCGTCGTGAACACGGCGCTCGCCGGGTCACCCGCCGTGCTGCCCTTCACGGCCCTCTTCGCCGCGGGCTACGCCCTCACGGCGCGCGAGTCCCTGAGAGCCCCGCCCGCGCCAGCCATCCCACGCTAGGAGGGCCAACGGCGTCCCGTGGATCAGCCACGTCAGCCAGGCGGGTTCCGGCCACGCCCCCGTGGCGAGGTAGGCGTCCCTCCCGGCGTACGCGAGGAACACGGTCCCGCTGAACAGGAGCCAGCCCCGATTCGCCGAGAGACAGGCGAAGGGGAGCACCCACAGCAGATACCACGGATGGAGGGTCGGAGAGAGGAGGAGCGCGGCTCCGACCGTCCACAGGAGGGCGCGTTCCAGCGGCCAGCGGCGGAGCGCGGCGCGCAGGGCGATGGCGCCGACGACCGACGCGCCGATCCACTTCGCGAGGTCGGGGTGCCCCGGCAGCCGTTCGAGGGCCCGGTAGAGGCCGCCGTTGAACGCCCAGACGTCCGCGTACGTCCGCAGACCGTCGAAGAGGGCCGGCCCCGCGCCGACGTAGGGCAGATAGAGAAGGAGGGGCACGAGGACGGCGGCGGCGAGCGCCCCGGGGCCGCGCAGCCGGAAGAGAGCCGGGAGCGCGGCGAGGGGGGCGAACTTCACCGCGGCGCCGAGGCCCAGCAGGGCGCCCGAGCGCCAGGCCGGGACCGCCGCGCTGCCGGCCAGCGCCACGGCGCCCAGCATGGGCGCGACCCCGAGCGGATCCAGGTGCCCGCTCCAGGCGACTTCGACGACGACGAGCGGAGACCAGAGATAGAGCAGCAGCGGAAGCGCGCCGCGGCCGGATGACAGCCGGTCGATGAGCCGCGCAACCAGCAGGTCGGCCGCGAGCCACCCCAGCTTGAAGATCCACCACGCGGGGCCGGCCGAGGCCAGGAGCGCGAAGACGATCTGCGCCCCCGGCGGATAGATCGTCGAGACGTCCGCGTGATTGATGAGCGGCCACCACGCGGTGCGCAGCTCCTCGAGCGCCGACGCCGAGGGGGGATGGGCGTAGGGGTTCACGCCGTTGGCCTGAACCCAGCCGTCCCAGATGTACCGGTAGATGTCCTCGGAAAGGGCGGGCGCCGCGGGGAAGACGCCCACCCGGAGGACGATCCCGGCGGTCCACACGTGCCGGCGGATCGAACCCGCCCGGTGCGGCGCGGCGGCGTAGCGGGCCGCACCCAGGTAGGCCGCGAACGCCGCGACCCACAGCGGCATCGCCGGCCACGGCGTGCCCGATCCACCCCAGGCCATACCCCAGAGCGCGGCCGCCTCGACGGCCACGAGGAGCCACAGCCAGCCTGGCCGGCCTGCGCCTGTGTCAGCGGGTGACCCCGCCGACGTCACCGCCGAGCCGAACTGAAGAGTTGTCGCAGCATGGGTTCGGGGAGTTCAACGGCCCGCTCGACGACGCGCGCCACGGTTTCCTCCATGATCACCGGAGCCGTGTCGTACCGCTCGTCGTCGAGTCGAAAGGAGAGCCAGCCCCGGACGAGGTCTTCGGCGACCGGTTCGGCGATGACGAGGATCTTCCACCGGCGTTCCCCGTCGTCGAGGCTGCCGATGGCGGTCTCCTGGCCCGCTTCGTCCCACATCCGCAGTTGGGGGCGTCCTTCCTCGGCGCTGTCGGCTCCGTCGTGCTGGTCTTCAGGCATCCCCCCTCCGATTCCACCGCGACTCAATCGGTCTCCGGGGCCTCCTCCTCCGAACGCTGCCGCCACAGGCCCATCAGGTATGCTTCATACTCTTCAGGGGCAGCTTCGTAGTCGCGGCGCCACGTCTCGAAATCGGGCAGCGGCACGCTCTCCCGGAGTCGCTTGGTCGCGAGTCGGACCATCGTCTGAAACCCCAGGCGCTCCTGGCCGAACTCCTGCGCGCGGGCTTCCTCTTCCACGATCTCGTAGATGCGCTCTTCGGACAGGGAGAGGAATACTTCGGTGAGTTGAGCCGAGCAGTAGTCGGCGTATTTGGCCCGCAGTACGGCTTCGTCGGACTCCGATCCCCTCTCGGCATCCCGACCGGGCGCTGGACGCTCCGTATCGGAGGACACGGCTATACTCGGCTCGCAATCGCTGGCCAACCCCTCACCTCCCCGCTCACCACTCCCTGCGCGATGTAGCCCCGGGGGGGACGGGCGTCAACGGTTGGCGAGTCGCGGCCGGAACCGCGATCCACAAAGAAATCTTCGCCGACGCGGGCTCGCCGGCCTTCTCCTTCAGCGGTGTCTCGAGGCGGGGGGCTTGAGTTCTTCGAAGATGATGCGGCGGGCCAGCACATACTGAATGGCACGCTCGAGGAACTCGGGATCTCGCTGGCGCACGGCCTCCACATCCGCGGCAAGCTCCTTGGGGAGATCCACGACGACGTTGACGAGGCTACAGTCGGATGATGCCATCATTGTCAGGGGCACACTCGCAAGAAAATTCGAGGGTTTCGCTCTCTGTATCCGAACGGATCCCGGAGGTCCGCGGCAATCAGGGGCCGTGCATTTCCCATCGCGCCTTGAGGATAGGATCGACGTTCCCGCGCCTGCAAGCGGACGATCCATCCCCCCGGGTATTGGGGGGGTCGTGCAGCTACGTCGTAATGATTTGTGAAACAGTACGTTACGTGACTGTTGAATGATCGTCCAAAACTCCCGATCATGTGTGGATTGTGCCGCTGGTCCACGGCGTGGCGGCAGCGCTCGCATGCAGCGTTCATGCATGTCACACGCGGCGATGAACGAGCTGTGACGGCGACTCGAAAGGACCGGGGCGTGCATGATTTTTTTCAAAAAATATGGATTGCCGCCGATCCGCGGCCCGCTCGCCGGATGCGTCGCCGTTGGGGGTCCGGCAGCGGTGGGAAGCCCCGCTGCGTCGGCGTTCGAGCGGCGTCGACGCCGGGTTTTTGCGCCCGCGGCTGGAGGGCGCCGGACCGTGCAGCCGGGGGGGCGGGCGGCTATGCTGTGCGCTCCGGCTCGCGCGGGGTGGCCGAGACCGGGGGATGGCCCTTTAGCGGACGACGAACGGAGGGGTGCGAGTGACGGATTCTGCGCCTGGCGCGTTGATTCTCGGAGCCTCGAGCGGCTTTGGCGAAGCGGCGGCACTCGCGTTCGCCGAAGCCGGTTACGACATCTACGGGGTACACCTGGACCGGAGAGCGGGGCTCGCCCACGTCGGAGAGATTCGGGCGCTGATCGAGTCGCGCGGACGGCGCGCGATGTTCTTCAACGTGAACGCGGCTTCGGCGAAGAAGCGCGACCGGGTGCTGGACGAAATCGCCGCAGGCGCCGGGCCGGGATCCGTCCGCGTGCTGATGCACTCCCTGGCCTTCGGAACCCTGCGCCCCTACGTGCCGGACGATGCGCCCGGGATGAGCCCCGAGCAGATGAACATGACGCTGGACGTCATGGCCCACACGCTGGTCTACTGGACCCAGGGGCTGCTCGAGCGCGGGCTGCTGGGCGAAGGCGGCCGGATCTTCGCCATGACCTCCTCCGGCGGCGACCGCGTGATCCCCTCCTACGGCGCCGTCTCCGCGGCCAAGGCGGCGCTCGAATCGCACTGCCGCCAACTCGCGCTCGAACTCGCGACGAAGGGCATCACCGTCAACTCGATCCGCGCCGGCGTGACCGATACGCCCGCGCTTCGCAAGATTCCCGGCGCGGAACACATGATCGCCGAAGCCGCGGCCCAGAACCCCCACGGGCGACTCGGAACCCCGGAAGACGTGGCCCGGTGCATGGTCGCGCTCGCCGCGCCCGAAACGGGATGGATGACGGGAAACACGATCCGCGTGGACGGAGGCGAGGACTTCGTCGGCTCCAGGCCACCGGGGGACTGAGCGCATGGATGCCCGGCGGCTGGCCGGACCGGTGGCGGAAGTGGCCCGGGAGATCGTCACCGACGAGGTGGAGTACTGGCGGAGCGAGATCACCCGACCCTGGCGGAGCGGACGGCCCGGCCGCTGGGCGGAGGTCGGCCGCTGGATCGGGACCGGCCTCGCGGTGGGAGCGGCGGTGTGGGGCGTGATCGCCGCGGTGCAGGCGGAGCGCCTCCGGGACTAGGGTCGTGTCGCCTCGCCGGGGCTCTTGTCAGTTCCCGGGCAGGGTGAGGACGATCTCGATCCGGCGGTTCCGCGCGCGTCCCTCCTCCGTCTCGTTGCTCGCGATCGGGCGTTCCTCGCCGAGGCCGGTGGCCTCCACCCGGGAGGACGGGATGGGCACCCGGGCGAGCAGGTGCTCGCGCACGGCGATGGCCCGCTGCTGGCTCAGCGCCTGGTTCCCGCGCGTCCCGCCCTGCGCGTCGGTATGCCCCTCGATCCGCAGGGTGGCCCCCGGAAAGGTCGTGATCACACGCTGCACCTTGGTGAGCAGGGGGTACAGCGCCTCGTCGATCTCGGCCTGCGCGGGTTCGAAGGTGAGGCCGAACAGCCGGAGCACGAGCCGGTCCCCGGTGAGCAGGACCTCCCCTTCCGACGGAGTGAAGAGACCCTGGACTTCGCGCAGCCGCGCCTCCCGCTCGCGGACCGCGAGCAACTCGTCCCGGGCTCCCGTGAACCGCCGTTCGAAGTCGGCCAGGCGGTCCTCCAGCGAGGCCAGCCGGCTGCCGAGTTCCGACGTCCGCGCGCGTTCGTCCGCCAACTCGGCGCCCAGCCGCTCGTTGTCCGCCCGGAGGCGGGAGATGGCCCCCTCGATGCGCGCGGTCGTTTCGCCGGCGTCGCTCCGGAGGGGCTCCACCTCCGCGGCGCCGGCGAGGCGGGCCAGATCCGCCTCATGCCCGTCGAGCAGCCGTTCGACCGTCACCTGGCGCCGGCGCACGCTGTCGAACAGGGCGGCGATGCGGTGCGCCCGGGAGAAAGCGGCGAACGCGGCTTCTCCGGCCCGCGCCGGCCCCTCCACAGGCGCGAGGTCCTCGATCTCCGCTTCCGCGCTCGCCAGGTGCGCCTCACCCGCCGCGAACGCGTTCGGGGCCAACTCGCTCGCGCCCGCGTTCATGGCGGCGGCTCGCGCCTGGACCGCCGCTCCCAGAAACTCGTCGCGCCGCGCGGCCCGGGTCGCCCGCCTGTAGAGCACGGTCGCGCGGCCCGTTCGCACGGCGACGTCTTCCAGGTCCTCGCGTTCGAGACGGCGGCCGGCCGTCTCCAGTTCGGACTCCGCCCTCCCCCACCCTTCGACCGCACGCGTCTCGGCTCCGGAAGCGCGGGCTTCGTCCCGGGCCGCGAGCGCCTCCCGGAAGTGCGGACGGCCCGCGGCCGCGATTCCCTCCGCCGCGGCCAGCCAGCGCCCGGCTTCGCCCAGCAGTTCCTCGAACCGGGCGTCCCGCCGTCCGTCCCGCAGACGGCGCGCCGCGTCTTCAAGCCGATCCTCGGCCTCCCTGAACGAAGACGGGGCGAGCAGGTGGATCGCGTTCTCGCGCGCCTGGCCGAGGCGAGCCTCGAGGGCCTGCAGCGAACCCGCGCCCTCCTGGGCGGCGGCCGGACCCGGACACAGGACGAGGAGCGTGACGAGGACGGCCCGGGCGAGTCCTCCGAACCGCCGCCGGCCCTTCCGCCGCGGGCGCGGCCGGGCCGGGAGCCTGTGCCTGACAAAAGCCATGTTTTCCGTGCTCTTCCCCGTCGGCAAGCAAACGAATCCGGCGCGCGTCCACTGCACGATACGTAGTGCACCGTGCACCTTTCAATCTCACTCCCGCGCCGCCAGATTGCGCCTCCCTTCGCGAAACATGTTCACCCAGGGGGATCCCTTCATGAAACCACCTGTCGACGAGGTTCAGCCGGGCGCGGATCCCGGAATCCCACGTCCCGGCAACGAACCTGTCAACGAGTATGCCCCGGGCAGCCCCGAACGAGCCGCTCTCAAGGAAGAGTTGCTCCGCCAGCGGGGCGAGGTCGTCGAGATCCCGCTGATCATCGGCGGACGCGAGGTGCGGACATCCCGGACGTTCGACGTGACGATGCCGCACGACCACGGCCACGTGCTGGCCCGCTGCCACATCGCGGGGGCCGCCGAGGCGCAGGCCGCCATCGCCGCGTCGCGGGCGGCCTGGGGGGAATGGTCGAACCGGGCCTGGGAGGACCGCGCGGAGATTCTCCTCCGTGCCGCCGAACTCCTCGCGGGTCCCTGGAGGATGAAGCTCAACGCGGCGACCATGCTCGGGCAGAGCAAGACGGCGATCCAGGCCGAGATCGACTCCGCGTGCGAGATCGTCGATTTCTGGCGTTTCAACTCCTTCTTCGCGGGGCGCGTGCACGCGGAGCAACCGATCTCCGGGCCCGGCGTTCGGAACCGCATGGACCACCGCCCGCTCGAGGGGTTCGTCTACGCCATCAGCCCGTTCAACTTCACGGCCATCGGGGCCAACCTGACGACGTCCCCCGCGCTCATGGGGAACGTCGCGGTCTGGAAGCCCTCGACCACCGGCGTGCTCGGGTCCTTCTACGTGATGAAGCTCCTCGAAGCGGCGGGACTCCCGCCGGGCGTGATCAACTTCATCCCGGGCGTCGCCTCGGAGATCAGCGATGTCCTCCTTTCGAGCCCGGAACTCGGCGGCATCCACTTCACCGGTTCGACCGGCACCTTCCAGCACCTCTGGAAGTCCGTCGCGCAGAACGTGGAGAACTACCGCGCCTATCCGAGACTCGTCGGGGAGACGGGCGGGAAGGACTTCATCGTCGCGCACGAGAGCGCGGACCCGCAGGCGCTCGCGGTCGCGATCGTGCAGGGCGGCTTCGAGTACCAGGGACAGAAGTGCTCGGCGACCTCGCGCGTGTACGTGCCCGACACGATGTGGGAGGACGTGCGGGACCGGGTCGTCGCGATGACCGGGGAGCTTCTCATGGGCGACCCGGCGGACTTCCGGAACTTCCTCGGCGCCGTGATCGACCGGCCGGCGTTCGACCGCATCAAGTCGTACATCGACTACGCGCGCGAATCCGACGATGCGCGCATCCTCGCCGGCGGCGGCTGCGACGACAGCCGGGGCTACTTCATCGAGCCCACCGTCGTCGAAGCGGACGACCCCGGGCACAAGCTGATGTGCGAGGAGATCTTCGGCCCGGT
This sequence comes from Candidatus Palauibacter scopulicola, assembly GCF_947581915.1. Lineage (NCBI taxonomy): Bacteria > Pseudomonadati > Gemmatimonadota > Gemmatimonadia > Candidatus Palauibacterales > Candidatus Palauibacteraceae > Candidatus Palauibacter > Candidatus Palauibacter scopulicola. The sequence continues at coordinate 7,411 of NZ_CANPWG010000014.1, read as the reverse complement.
CGTCACCCTGCATTCGTACCGCGCGTCGGAGTGGGAATCCACGCTCGCCCTGGTCGACGGGACCTCGCCGTACGCCCTCACGGGCGCGGTGTTCGCGCGCGACCCGGAGGCCCTCCGGAGCGCCGGCGCGGCGCTTCGGAACGCGGCGGGGAACTACTACATCAACGACAAGCCCTCCGGTGCGGTGGTCGGCCAACAGCCCTTCGGCGGCGGCCGCGCGAGCGGCACGAACGACAAGGCCGGATCCGTGCTGAACCTCGTGCGCTGGGTCTCCCCCCGGACGATCAAGGAGACGTTCGATCCGCCCACCGACTACCGGTATCCCTTCATGGAGGCGGAGTGAAGAGGGCCGTTTGGCTGCTGGTGGCCGCGGGCGCGGCCGCCGGGTGCGGCGACGAGCCCGAAGTCGACAGCCGGGAGGTGTTGGAGAACGCGACGTTCCTCACGTTGGACGGCGGCGAGATCACGCTCACGCAGGGAGCGACGACCGGCCCGGACAACGTGCGGTACGAACTCCTCCTCACGGCGGACGGCGACCTCGATTTCGACTCGGACGTCGACGCGGTCGCGGTGCTCTCGGCGGATCACGGGCGGGAACGGTTCCTGACCCTGCACGCCGTGCTGAGCGACGGCGAGGAGATGCGGGACGTGTCCGCGCGCCTCATTGGAGACCGGATCGAAGTCCACCGGGCGGAGGTCCTCAGCGGCATGATCCGGCTGAACGTCCGGATTCGCAGGCCGGGCGACCCCGTCACCGTCCGCCCGTCCGTCGATCGGACCCCGTACTTCGCGCTCACGAACCGGGGGCTGACCTCCGTCACCCTCATCGACGCCGCCGACGGGGAGGGCGCGCGGGCCGGCGGCGCCGAAGCCGGGAACGGGACGCCCGCGCCCGCGCTGCATACGCACGAATGGGAGCTTGAGTCGTTCGACAGCGGGGACTGGAGCGCGAACCTCCGCGCGCTGCGTGAACCCGTGACACTCAGATTCCGGGCGCAGCCGCGGGACCCCGCGGACGTCACCGGGGATTTGGCGGGATACGCGGGCTGCAACCGGATCTTCGGGAGTTTCCGCATGCGCGAGGCGGAGGCCCTGCGATTCTACGGCGTGACGGCCATGCGAAGGCTGTGCCGGGATCGGGAGGCGGACTTCGAGCAGCGCTTTCTCGAGGCGCTTCGTTCCGTGAGGGCGCTCCACCTCGAAGGCGACCGGATGACGCTCGCGCTCGGCGGGGGCGCGATTCGTTTCCGGGCCGGACGGCCGCTGGCCTCGCGCGCGCCCGTCACCGCCCCGGACCCGCCCGGGGCGGGTTCAATGTAGATTTACGGTTCGCCCCTCCGGGTGGAAGGCCCGGTTCGGGGCGGGAGAGGCGCGACGGTATGGCACGTTTCACAGACGAGGAACTGCAGCGGAAGGTGCAGGAAGGGTTCATCGTCGAGTCCGAAGAGGACATGACGGAGACCTACAAGCGGGCGCTGATCACGCAGCTCACCGTCCAGGGCGACACGGAACTGATCAGCGCGCCGGCCTACTTCATGGCCGCCCGCGACGCGCCGTCCACGAACACGATGGTCTCGGCCACGGCGATCATCCAGGACGAACTGGGGCACGCGAACATCGCCTACCGCCTGCTCGAGGATCTCGGCGTGGACCGCCACTGGCTGCTCTACGAGCGCGAACCCGCGCACTTCAAGCACCCCTACGGCTTCGATCAGCCGCTCATGAACTGGGCCGAGCTGGTCTCGGCGAACGCGCTCTACGACCGGGCCGGGATCACGCTGCTGGGCGACGTCCACCGCAACACGAGCTACGGGCCGCTCAAGCGCGGCCTCGTCAAGGTGAGCATGGAGGAAAACTTCCACCTGCGGCACGGCGAGGTCTGGATCCGCCGCTTCGCCGAGGCGGGGGGCGCCGCGAAGGAAGCGGTGCAGCGGACGCTCGACTGGATGTTCCCGATGGGCGTGGAGTGGTTCGGGATGCCCGACGACCGGAAGCACCACAACGCGCAGCTCGACTTCCGCCTCAAGGGGATGACGAACGACCAGCTCCGCCGGACCTGGCTCAAGGCCGTCGTGCCGCTGTGCGAGGAGCTGGGGTACGACCTCCCGGCGCAGTACGACCCCGACACGGACGAGGTGGAGCTGACCTACGAGCTTCCCTGCCAGTACGACCCGGAGGCGCGGCGCTGGCTCTTCAACGAGACGATCACCTGGAAGCAGGTGTTCGAGCGGTGGAAGGCGCGCGGCCCGATGAACGAGCAGTACGTCGATTCGCTGCGGCGAAGCCGGTTCGCGGTCGAGCGGCTGCTCGCGGCATGAACGCCGACGGCCCGGCAGGCGGCGTGGCGGTCCCGCGACCCGTCGCGCGATCCGTTCCGCAGTCCCGCCCGCGGTCCCTCCCGCGCTACGAGGCGGGCATGGATTTCGGCGCCGTCCTCCGGGAGACGCGGGGCGGACGGGAACTGCCGCCCCCTCCCGCGTTCGCCGAGCCCGCCGCGGACCTCGCGGAACGGGCGCGCCGGGCGCTCTACGAGGTCGCGGACCCGGAGTTCCCGATCTCGATCGTCGACCTCGGGCTCGTGCGCGGGATCGAGGGGGACGAGGAGGCCGGGGCCGTCACCGTCCACCTCACCTTCACGGCCACCGCCTGCCCCTGCATGGATTTCATCCAGTGGGACGTGCGGGAGCGCCTGCTGGAGATGGACGGCATCCGGCAGGTCGAGATCGTGACCGGGTGGGATCCCCCGTGGACGACGGCCGCCATCTCCGCGCGCGGACGGAAGCTGCTGCGCTCCGTCGGAGTCGTCACGTGAGCCGCAACGGACGGGTGTACGAGGTCTTCGCCCGCAAGAAGAGGGCGGACCGCTTCGAGCACGTGGGCGCGGTGTCCGCCCCCAACGAGCAGTTGGCGCGCGTGTACGCGTGGCAGACGTACGACGAGGCCAAGTGGTTCGAGATGACGGTGGCGCCCCGCGATGCGTTCGCGGCGGTGAACCGGCCGCAGGCCCCGTTCACGCTCGGCGATCCGGGCGGCCCGGCGCCGGCGGATTCGCGATGACGGAGAGCGGCTTCCGGTCGGCGGAGGACCTTCCCGAGGGAGTGTCCGGGCACCTCGCCAACCTCATCCTCGCCCTCGCCGACAACAAGCGGCTGCTCGGCATCCGCTACTCCGACTGGATCCTCGGGGCGCCCTCGGTCGAGGCCGGCATCGCCTGCTCCGCCATGGCGCAGGATGAGTGGGGGCACGCCCGCATCCTCTATGCGATGCTGCGCGACTTCGGCCACGACCCGTCCGCCCTCGAGCACGAACGCGCCTCCGACGAGTACCACAGCTCCGAACTGCTGGACCGGGACGTCGCGTCGTGGGAAGCGTTCCTCGCCCTCAACTTCCTGTGGGACACGGCGCTTTCGGTCCAGTTCGAGATGCTCGTGGAGAGCCGCTACGAGCCGATCCGCTACAAGGTGCGCAAACTGCTCGAGGAAGAGCGCTTCCATTTCGATCACGGACAGGGGTGGACCCGCCGCCTGCTGAGCGCCGAGGGCGGGCGGGCGGCGCTGGCCGAAGCCTTCGGAGCGGCCTGGAACGCGTGTCTGCGCGGGTTCGGCCCCGACGACGACCCGCTCAGCGGGACGCTCGCCGCGCACGGAATCGTGCGGCGCGATGCCGCCGGGGCACGCGCGCGCTGGCTGGAACGGGTGGGGCCGGTCGCCGCGGAGACCGGCCTGGCGCGCGACGCCGGATCGGAGTGGGTCAGCACGCGCGAACCCGTCTGGGAGGACCGCTGGCTCCTGCGCCGGCGGGCGGTGGAGGGCGGCCCCGATGACGATTCCCTCGCGCGGGTCCGGGGCGACCGTAACCGAGAACTCCTGATGGACTGAAGTCCATGGCCGACGGCACGAAGCACGACAGCGTGAAGCACGACGGCGTGAAGCACGACGGCGCGAGCGGCGGTGCCCCGCCGCAGCGGTTGCCGCTCGACGACCCCGTCGAATCGTCCGGCATGCCGGCGTCAGTGCCCTGCCCCTTCTGCGACTCGGACGACTCCGATCCGTTCGCGACGTTCGGGGGGCAGGCCTCGACGGCCCAGTACTACTGCAACGCCTGCCGAACCGTGTTCGAGGCCGTGAGGTGGCGCTGAACTGGTAGCCCCCGAGCCCGGACGCCATCGCGGGCGAGTCGCGCCGCTCGCCCCCTTCGCCGGCGCGCTGGCCGCGTACGCGGCGGGGGAATCCGGTCCCGGACTTCGCCTCCGCAGCAGCCTCGGGGACGATGCATCGCTGCCGGCCGGGTTCTTCTTCCGGACGCCGGATCAATGGATGGACTTCGAGTGCCAGGCCGTCGAGTTGTGCCGCGGCCGGGTGCTCGACCTCGGAGCCGGGGCGGGACCGCACACGCTCGCGCTCGAGGCGCTGGGGTTTTCCGTCGTCGCGGTGGAAGGCTCCGCCGAGGTCGCCCGCCTGCTGCGGGAGCGCGGGGCGGCGGCGGTCGTGCACGCCGACTTCCGGCACTGGTGGCGACCGGGCTTCGACACGGTGCTCATGCTCATGAACGGGCTCGGGCCGGTCGGAACGCTGGCAGGCCTCGACCGCTTCCTCGCGCACGCCCACCGGTTCCTTTCCCCGGGCGGACAGATCCTGGTCGACGGCGCGGAAGCCGTCATTCGTGGACCCTCGGCGACGGCGGGCTGGCCGCCTGTCGGCGGGTATCCCGGCCAGGCCTGGATCGAACTCTCGCACGCGGGCCGGGTCGGCCGGCCCTTTCGCGAGTTGTACATCGATCCCGAGACGCTCACGCACCACGCCGCGCGGGCCGGCTGGCGGCTGGAGGTCGCGTTCGAGGGCGGGGACGGAGTCTATCTGGCCCGTCTCACCAGACCGTCCTGACCTTCCGGGACATCGGCGGGACGGCGGGGCGCCTGCCAACCATTTGTGCGATTCCGGAGTCGAACGTTCAGGAGCCGGGAGAAACTTTCTCTCATTTTTCCCGTACCAAAGAGGGTACAGATCGCAACCGCCGATTCCGGGGAAGGGACAGATCAAATGGACAGGTTGTCGAAATGGGCGACCACGGGCTCGCTGGCCTGGCTGGCGATGGCGGTTGGACTGATTCTGGGCACGCACGGCGGGTCCGTGCAGGGCGCGCAGGCGGCCGGGACCGAGGCCGCTCCGGAAGCCGTCACATGCCCGGAAACCCCCGTCGCGGCGGCCCCGGCGTCCGCGGATTTCAGCGACCACAAGAGGTCCTGAGCGGAGCCACAGCGCAGGCGACGCCGCCCCGCCGGGCCGGGTCCGTACCGGGACCCGGCCTTTTTTTTTAGGTTCCCCCCATGCCGCAACGAGAGCGTCCGGATTTCATCCGTCAGATCGTCGCCGAAGATGTCCTGAGCGGGCGTCACGGGGGGCGTGTGCTCACGCGCTTTCCGCCCGAACCCAACGGCTTCCTTCACGTGGGGCACGCCTCCGCCATCTGCCTCGACTTCGAGGTGGCGCGGGAACACGGCGGCCGGACGACGCTGCGCATGGACGACACGAACCCGACGACGGAGGACCCGTCCTACGTCGAGGCGATCGCGCGGGACATCCGCTGGCTGGGGTTCGAGTGGGACGGAGAGATCCGCTACGCGTCGGACTATTTCGGGGCGCTGTACCGCATGGCGCTGCGGATGATCGAGGACGGCTTCGCCTACGTCGACAGCCTGTCCGAGGAGGAGATCCGCGCGCACCGCGGGTCGGTGCGCGAGCCCAGCCGGCCGAGCCCCTACCGGGACCGCTCGACGGAGGAGAACCTCGATCTCTTCCGGCGCATGCGCGCGGGGGAGTTCGAAGATGGAGAGCACGTGCTCCGCGCGCGGATCGACCTCGCCTCGTCGAACATGAAGCTGCGCGACCCGCTGATGTACCGAATCCGGCACGCGCACCACTACCGGACCGGCGATGCGTGGCCGATCTACCCCTTCTACGACTGGGCGCACGGCCAGTCCGACGCGATCGAGGGGATCACGCACTCCTTCTGCACGCTCGAGTTTCAGGACAACCGCGCGCTCTACGACTGGTTCATCGAGCACACGCGTCCCGCTTCCGCCCGCATCGACCGCGTGCCGGGGGCGGAGGGCGGCGGCGGAGAGGCGCTCGGTTCCTGGGATCCGCGGCCCCGCCAGTACGAGTTCGCGCGCCGGAATCTCGACTACACGATCGTGAGCAAGCGGAAACTCCTCCGCCTCGTCGATGAGGAACACGTCTCGGGCTGGGACGACCCGCGCATGCCCACGCTGGCCGGCATGCGGCGCCGCGGCATTCCCCCCGACGCGATACGCGCCTTCTGCCGGCAGGTCGGGATCGGGAAGGCCGACAACCGGGTGGAGATCGCCACGCTGGAATGGGCGGTGCGGGAGGCGCTGAACCGGCGTGCGCCGCGCGCGCTCGCGGTGCTGCGTCCGCTCGAGGTCGTCATCGAGAACTGCCCGGACGGCGAGGTGGACTGGATCGACGCCCCGTACTTTCCGCGCGGCGCCGATGCCCCGCCGGAGGGATGGCCCGAAACGCGGAAGGTCCCGTTCACCCGGGTCCTCTACATCGAACGGGACGATTTCGCGGAGGAGCCGGCCCCGGGCTTCCGCCGGCTCGCTCCCGGACGCGAGGTGCGCCTGCGGCACGGCTATTTCATCACGTGCCGCGGAGTGGAGAAGGACGAGGCGGGCGAAATCGTGCGCCTGCGCTGCACGTACGATCCGGAAACGCGAAGCGGATCGGCGCCCGACGGGCGCCGGCCGGCGGGCACGATCCACTGGGTGTCGGCCACGGAGTCGGTGCCGCTCGAGGTCCGCCTCTACGACCGCCTGTTCCGCGTCTCGGATCCGGGCGGCGGCGAAGGCCTCCGCGAGAGCCTCAACCCGGAATCGCTGCAGGTCCTGACGCACGCGCGCGGCGAGCCGAGCCTGGCCGGCGATCCGAGCCTGGCCGGCGATCCCGGTCCGGCCGGCGATACGCCCGGGTCCGCCTGGCAGTTCGAGCGGCTGGGCTACTTCGTCCCGGACCAGGCCACGCGAGCCGGGACGACGGGGGCGACGGCGGACGCAACGGCGGGCGCGACGGCGGACGGCGGCGGCGAAGCGCCGGCCGCGGGCCCGCTCGTCTTCAACCGGACGGTGACGCTTCGCGATGCCTGGAGCCGGCGCGCGAAGGCCGACGCCTCCCGCGACACCGACGCCGGGGAGGCGCGGACCCCGGCGGAAGACCGGTCGGCGGGGCCGGCGGTCCCCGGCATCGACTCGGCGCGGGAAGCCCGCGATGCGGCGAGGCGCGCCGACCCCGCGCTCCGGGCGGCCTTCGACCGCTTCCGGGATCCGCTGGGTCTGCCGGACGAACTCGCCGACCTGCTCAGTGGTTCCGCCGAATCGGTACAGTACTATGAG